>JAUNGW010000162.1 GCA_030524245.1 Eubacteriales bacterium | reverse complement strand
TTTTTTTTGCTGCGGCTGCCTTCTCTGCTGCCGCCTTCTTTGCCGCCGCGGCCTCTTCCTCTGCCTTCCGGCGGATCTCCTCCAGCATCTCATGGTTTGCCGCGCAGGCAGAGCCATGGCAGGTTAAGCAGTTGCCGCCGCAGGCCAGCTCAGACTGGGGAACGGAACCATTGGTCGCGGAGGGAGCCTTGAACTTGTTCTGCAGAGCCGTCAGGCATGCCAGAACGAAGAATGCGCCGGGAGCCAGGCCAAAGATGGCGATCCGGTAATCCTCCGGAATAAACTCAACGCCGAAGATGGCGCCGGAGCCCAGAATCTCACGGAAAACCGCGATACAGGTTAAGCCTACCGTAAATCCAAGTCCCATACCGATACCGTCAAAGGCGGACTCCAACGGCGGGTTCTTTGCCGCATATGCCTCCGCACGGCCAAGGATAATACAGTTTACAACGATCAGCGGGATGAAAATACCCAGCGAATCGTAAAGGGTCTTCACGTACGCCTGCAGAAGCAGCTGTACAATGGTAACCAGAGACGCAACTACGACGATATATGCCGGAATACGCACACGATCCGGAATAATCTTACGCAGCGCGGAAATAATCAGGTTAGAGAAAACCAGAACCGCCGTGGTGGACAGTCCCATACCCACGCCGTTGATTGCGGTGGTGGTAACTGCCAGGGTCGGACACATACCAAGCATCAGGACGAAGGTAGGGTTTTCTTTGATGATACCGTTATATAAACGCTCTACACATTTATTCATGACTTCCCACCTCCTACTGTGCCAGGCAGTTCTTTACATAGTAAACTGCCCCGTTCACTGCGCCAGTAACCGCGTTGGAAGTAATCGTCGCGCCGCTGATCGCATTGATTTCATTATCCGCAGACGCCCCGTTCTTTGTCACAACGAAGGAATCCACGTTCTTGCCGGCATACTGGCCCTTCCACTCCGGCTTTTCCGCATTCATGCCGAGACCTGCGGTCTCTGCCAGGGTTAAGAACTCGATGCCGGACACGGTTCCGTCCGCCTCAATACCTACGGAAACGGTGATCGCTCCGCCGTAACCGTCCTTGGAGGTGGAGGTAACCACATATCCAACTGTATTGCCGGAGCCGTCCAGACCGCTTACAGCCTCGTCCACGGTAACATTGCCGTAGCCAAGTCCGGCGATCTCTGTATTTGCAGAAGCCATAAGCTCCGCAGAGCCTGCCTCCTCAAAGGAAGCCGCCTCCGGAAGAACCGTCTTATAGGCCTCCGCCTTCGCCGCCAGCTCTGCCGCGGCAATCGGGGCCTTTGTCATCTCATAAACGCCGCCCAGGCATGCGCCTGATATCAGTGTGATCACAAACAGGATCATGGCGTCCTTCATAAATCCGCCTTTACTCATGCCTTTTTGCCCTCCTTTCCAAATGCCTTCGGAAGGGTTACGCGCTCAATCAGCGGAACCAGAAGGTTGCTTATGATAATCGCATAGGACACGCCCTCTGCAGAGCCTCCGAAGATACGGAACAATCCGGTCAGCACGCCGAGCAGGATGCCGAAAACGATCTGTCCCGCAGGTGTGATCGGGCTGGTCACATAGTCGGTTGCCATAAAGAATGCGCCGAAAATCAGGCCGCCGCCGCAAACCTGCGCCAGAACGTAGGTCAGGTCGTGCTGCCCGAAAATAAATACAAACACCGCTGTGGTCAGGATATATGTAACCGGAATCCGCAGAGTGATCACCTGTCTGTAAACCAGGTATGCCGCGCCGATCAGCAGGGCAACCACAGAAACCTCACCGATGGTTCCCGGGATCTTTCCGAAAAACATAGCCGCCACATCCACAGTGCCGCCGCTCTTTAACACAGCCAGCGGAGTCGCTCCGCTCCAGCCGTCCAGCGTAAAGGTGGACATCTTGCCGGTAAAGGAAATCAGCAGGAAGCATCTTGCTGCCAGGGCCGGGTTCATGAAGTTCTGGCCCAGTCCGCCGTACAGCTGCTTTACCACCACGATGGCGAACACGCTGCCCAAAACGGGAATCCACAGCGGAATCTCCGGCGGCATGTTCAGAGCCAGGATCATGCCGGTAACAACGGCGCTGAAATCTCTGACGGTGCACGTTCTCTTTGTAATCTTTTCAAATACATACTCACTCAGCACGCAGGCTGCGATGGTCACAATCAGAACCAGCAGCGCATGAAATCCAAACTGGAACACACCGAAGGCAGTGGCCGGCAGCATGGCAATGGCCACGTCCATCATGATATTCTGGGTGTTCTCATGGCTTCTCACGTGCGGGGATGAGGATACGTTTAATAATTTGCTCATGTTTTATTTCCCCTCCTGCGCTTTCTTTCTGCGGTTTGCTGCAACCGTTTTTCTCATTTCCTTGAAGGCCTGGGTCAGAGGACGCTTGGCCGGGCAGATGAAGGTGCAGCTTCCGCACTCCATACACTCCATGCCGTTGATCTTCTCAAAGGCCTCGCAGTCGCCCTTTAAGGCCGCCTTCATCATCATAACCGGAACAATACGGCTGGGACATACGCTTACGCACTTGCCGCAGCGGATGCAGGCCGTCTCGGCGTTTTCCGCCACCTCGTCCTTCGTCATGCAGAGCAGGGCGGAGTTTGTCTTTGTCACCGGAATATCTGTGGTAAACAGGGCCATACCCATCATCGGGCCGCCTGCGATCAGCTTCTCCGGCTCTGTCTTAAAGCCGCCGGCCGCCTCCACAAGCTCCTGCATATTAATGCCGATCTTCACCTCGTAGTTCTGCGGATTTGCAATGGCGTCTCCGGTCACGGTCACGATACGGCGCATCAGCGGGGTGGTTTTGCACACCGCATTATAAACAGAAATAACTGTATCCACGTTGTCCACAATGCAGCCTGCGTCTGCCGGCAGCATGGAGGAATTTACCTTTCTTCCGGTAACCGCGTAAATCAGGGAACGCTCGCCACCCTGCGGGTACTTGGTCTTTAACTCGCACACCTCGATCCGGGGCTCATCCTTCGTCAGCTCCCGGAGCTTCTTAATCGCCTCCGGCTTGTTGTTCTCGATGCCGATCACGCCTTTGGCGTTGTCGAACAGCTGCAGAATCACCTTTAAGCCTCCCACCAGCTTCTCCGGCTGCTCCACCATCAGGCGGTAGTCGGAGGTCAGGTAAGGCTCGCACTCTGCGCCGTTTACCAGAATATAATCAATCTTGCTCTCGTCCTTCGGAGACAGCTTCACATGCGTGGGGAATCCCGCGCCGCCCAGGCCCACGATTCCGGCCTCCTTCACGATGTCGCGGATCTCCTGCCTGGAAAGCTTCGCCGGATCCCGGTCTGCCCCAAGACCTTCCACAGCCGTATACTCTCCGTCGTTCTCAACGATCACAGAGTTCACCATGGCGCCGTTTGCAACACGTCTCGGCTCCACTGCCTTAACCGTACCGGAAACGGAGCAAATGACATTTGCGGAAATAAATCCGCTGGCTTCGCCGATCTTCTGGCCTGCCAGCACCTTGTCTCCCTTTTTCACCAGCGGAATCGCCGGCGCGCCGATATGCTGGGACATCGGATAAACCAGATCTCCCTTCGGCATCAGGATCTGTACCGGCTTGTTCTCGGACAGTTCTTTTCCCTCATAAGGATGAACGCCGCCTTTAAATGTAGCCAATCCCATTAACCCTTACCCTCTTTCTATACATTTTCTTTGAACGATATCGACAAAATCTCTCATTTTGCCATCGTTATGAGTATAGCATAATTCATGAAATGAAACAATTCCATTTTTTAGATTGTATACAGTATTCGGCTGAAATAAATGGAATTTTTGTCCTGGAAACCCAGCTTTTTTGTTAATAAATAAACATTTTTTTCAAGCTTCCGTTCCTCTTGTTTTTACAAAAAAACAATTCCATTTTCCCCATCCGGAAATCCCTCTGATCTGCATGTTCAACTGCCGTTTTTCCTTGTTTTTGAGAAAATTTTCCGACATCTCCGCTTGTGAAAATTTTATTAAGATTACGGCGTGATTTTTATTATTTGCAATTTATAGTTTTTATTTATAAATATTAATAAGTTGTGTTTCTATTTCCCGACTGCCGCAGAATTTTAAATTTTTTTCAAATTTCTGCAATAAAACCTCATTCCCGTGCATTAACTGATTGAACGGATGAAAAGAGTTGAATTCTGTTAAGAAAAACCAGGGCACCAACCAATCAAGAAAACACACGAAATTCCTTGATGCATTACACTCTATCACACCCGCCCGGGCTTTTCTTATGCAGAAGGAGACCATTTTCAAAAAACCTGTAACTGTTCAGGACTGCAGGAAGATATGGCCAAAAATGGGCGTCAAGCTCGCTTGTAAGACCATTTGGGGCCGTATTTTCACATCGGAGGAACCTCCGATGCTTCTTGTCCGGCTTTGCCGGGCAAGA
>JAUNGW010000161.1 GCA_030524245.1 Eubacteriales bacterium | reverse complement strand
CCGGTGCAAGAGCTTCTACCTCCCGAAGTGCTCCTTCCTCGATCGCCTGTCCCGGTCCGGCCGCATTATAAAGCCCCAGCACGAAGGACGTGAACTCGTGTCCTCCCGGCACACCGTGAAAGGCAAGTCCTGTCCAGCTTCCGTCTTCCCGGCAGACTCTCACACATGGCAGCTCTTCCGCTCCCACCTCCTGAGCCTGCGGCGATTCTGCAAACTCCAGCATCAGCTTCTCTGTCAGCGCACAAAGCTCCATCATATATCCCTTTAATTCTTCAGACACAGACGTATCATCCAGATACAATTTTAAAATCAGCTTCGATTCCATCCTCTGAAAAACCGCATCCAGCTGTGCCAGCATATCCGCCGTAAATAAGCCGTCCGATTCCTTCTGTACATTCGAAACATCTGCGCTCCCGACGGTCATATCCTGCTTTTGTTCCGGCTGCTTAGGCAGCTCCGGATGAATCCCAGTCTTCTTCTGCATGGCGGTGGCATAGCGTTCCAGCTCTGTGGCCGCAAGGGCGCCGTCTCCGACCGCCGTAACGACCTGACGCAGAGGTTTGATGCACACGTCTCCGGCGGCATAGAGGCCCTCACAGGTTGTCCTCTGACTGCGGTCTGTCACAACATAGCCCCGCTCGTCCAGTTCCGCGATCCCCCGGATCAGCTCTGTAGCCGGTTCATATCCGGCAAACACAAAGACGCCGATATTCTCACCGTCATCCGAGCGATACTCCGTGACCTCTCCAGTCTTCGTGTTCCGGCAGCGCAGTGTTGTCAGACTGGTTTCACCAAGAACCTCCTCTACCTGCGTATGCGGCAGTACCTTGAGCTTCTCATGATGCAAAGCCGTCTCCGCCACGGAAGGCGCACAGGAGAATCCATCGCCTCGGATCAAAACCGTTACCTGTCTGGCATATTTAGTCAAAAATACGCTTTCCTCTGCCGCAGCAAATCCACCGCCAACCACAAATACTTCTTTACCGGTAAAAAATTCACCGTCACAGGTCGCACAATAAGCCACTCCACGTCCCTGGAATTCTTCCTCGCCGGCAAAGCCGACCTTTCTCGGATGCGCTCCGGTGGCAAGCAGCACGCCAAAGCACCGGAATTCGCCGCGGTTTGTCCGGACCGTTTTCACATCACCTTCCATGGAAAGTTCCGTAACCTCCGCCAACTGAAACTCTGCACCGAAGCTCTGCGCCTGCTTCCGCATGGTCTCTGTGAGCGTCGCACCATCTGTCTTCTTAACGCCCGGGTAGTTCACGACCTCATGTGTGATCGTAATCTGCCCGCCGAACTTCTCCTTTTCTATCACGACGACGCGGTATCTGGCTCTGGCTAAATACAGGGCGGCGGTCAGCCCCGCAGGGCCGCCGCCGATCACTACAACATCATACATCATAACTGACCCACCAGATCCAGGCTCGGTTTCAGCGTCTCTGCTCCCGGCTGCCATTTTGCCGGGCACACCTCATCGCCGTGCTCATGCACGAACTGGCAAGCCTGCAGCTTACGCAGAAGCTCATCTGCATTTCTGCCTACATTTCCGGCATTCACCTCATAGGCTACGATCTTTCCTTCCGGATTCACAATAAAGGTTCCTCTCTCAGCCAATCCATCCGCCTCGATATAAACCTCGAAATCTCTTGCCAGCGCATGGGTCGGGTCTGCCAGCATCGGATAAGCGATCTTCTTGATCCTGTCGGATGCATCGTGCCACGCCTTGTGTACGAAATGTGTATCGCAGGACACAGAGTACACCTCGCAGCCTGCCGCCTGGAACTGTGGATATTTATTCGCCAGATCCTCCAGTTCTGTCGGGCACACAAATGTAAAGTCTGCCGGATAGAAGAAAAATACACTCCACTTTCCCAGAGTGTCTGCCTTTGCCACCGTTTTAAAGGCTCCATCCTGATAAGCCTGCACGGTAAAATCACCAATTTCTTTGTTAATAAGAGACATGTTCTTTACCTCCTTGTATGTCTTTGTTTTAAGTTAGTTATTTCTAACTATTTGGAGTATACCATGCCTCTCTTTTTCTGTCAATCCTTACAATTCTCTCTTGACAGATGCTTTCTCATATTGTAATATAACATTGTTATATATCACTGTTATATGGAGGGGCGTATGGAAGAAAAGTCAACCGATACTTTAGAAAAAATACAGCGGGCAGCCCTGGATGAATTCTCTGAAAAAGGATTCCTCGGGGCTTCCCTTCGTCAGATCGTAAAACGTGCCGGGGTGACTACCGGAGCATTCTATGGATATTTCTCCAGTAAAGAGGCCTTGTTTGCCTCCATCGTGGAGCCTCATGCAGCCGCTCTGATGAAGGGATTCATGGAGGCGCAGCTCACCTTTGCAGACTTGCCGGAAACAGAGCAGCCGGAACATATGGGCGACGCCTCCGGTTCCTATGTAGAATGGATGGTAGACTACATCTGCCAGCACCGGGAGGCGGTGAAGCTTCTGATCACAGGCGCAGAAGGTACCGGCTACGAACACTTTATCCATAATATGGTGGAGATTGAGGTGGAATATACCCTGCAATACATGGACGTCCTCCGGCGTCTTGGCCAGCCGGTTCCGGAATTGAACCACTCTCTGTGCCACATCATTGCCAGTGGGATGTTCAATGGGATCTTCGAGGTTGTGATCCACGATATGCCCCGGGAGCAGGCGCAAAGAGATGTAGCACGGCTTCGCGCCTTCTATACTGCCGGATGGTTGAAATTGATGGAGTCATAAGCCACTCTTTTAAGGGAAGCGATTCCCTTATTTTTCCATTTGTCAGTTAGGTTTTTCTAACTTTTTTATAACAAGGAGGGAATAGAGATGAAAGAAAAAAAGAAAAGTGATCTGGCCGTCCTGCTGGAGTATGCAGGCGGTCACAAGGGTCTGACCTTTCTGGGTCTTGCCCTTTCGGCTGTATCTATGCTGCTTAGCATGGTGCCTTACATCTGCATCTGGCTGGCGGCACGTGATCTCATTGCCGTAGCGCCAAACTGGACAGAAGCGAAATCGGTTTCCGATTATGGATGGATGGCATTTGCCTTTGCCGTGGGAGGAATTGTCCTCTACTTTGCCGGTTTGATGTGTACACATCTGGCCGCTTTCCGCACCGCATCTAACATTCGCAAGCAGGGGGTTTCTCATGTTATGAAAGCGCCCCTTGGATATTTTGACGTCAACGCATCCGGCCTGATCCGCGGGCGTCTGGATGCCGCCGCTGCCGACACCGAGACTCTTCTGGCTCATAACCTTGCGGATATTGTCGGTACGTTAGTGCTTTTTCTGGCTATGCTGGTCTTCATGTTCGTATTTGACTGGCGCATGGGTATCGCCTGCCTCATCGCAGCGCTGATTTCTATTATTGCCATGTTCTCTATGATGGGTGGAAAGAATGCTGCGATTATGGCCGAGTATCAGGCCGCCCAGGATCGGATGACAAAGGCCGGTACCGAATATGTGCGCGGGATTCCGGTTGTGAAGATCTTCCAGCAGACCGTTTACTCGTTCCGGTCCTTCCAGCAGGCTATTGAAGACTACAGCTCCAAGGCCGGATATTATCAAGGCAACGTATGCCGGGTTCCCCAGTCTGTCAACCTGACCTTTACAGAGGGCGCCTTTGTATTCTTGGTTCCTGCGGTTTTATTTCTGGCTCCGAACGCATTAGCCTCCGGAGATTTTGCCGGGTTCATCACAGATTTTGCATTCTATGCTATGTTTTCAGCTATTATCTCTACGGCTCTTGCCAAGATTATGTTTGCAGCCTCTGGAATGATGCTTGCCGGTACGGCTCTCGGACGTATCTCCGAGGTCATGAATGCACCTACCTTAACAACACCTGCAAGTCCGCTAAAACCTCAGGGAAATAAAGTAGAGTTTCAAGATGTCAGCTTTACCTATGCCGGTTCTGAAACGCCTGCGCTCTCCCATATTTCCTTTACGGCCGAGTCCGGGAGCACGATTGCTCTTGTCGGTCCTTCCGGTGGAGGAAAAACAACTGCCGCAAGTCTGATCCCTCGATTCTGGGATGCGTCCTCCGGTACGGTAGCGGTTGGCGGCGTAGATGTGACCCGCATGGATCCGCACATGCTGATGGAGCAAGTGGCATTCGTGTTCCAGAGTAACCGCCTGTTCAAGGCTTCTATTCTGGAAAATGTCCGTGCCGCCCGGCCGGATGCCTCCCGCAAGCAGGTGCAGCATGCTTTGGAAGCCGCACAGTGTCAGGATATCCTGGCAAAACTCCCGGACGGCATGGACACACAGCTTGGCTCAGAAGGCACCTATCTCTCCGGCGGTGAGCAGCAGCGGATCGCACTTGCAAGAGCAATCCTGAAAGACGCCCCGATCGTCGTACTGGATGAAGCCACCGCTTCATGTATTTATACACAAAAGGAAAATAAGAAGATTAGAAAACCGC
>JAUNGW010000160.1 GCA_030524245.1 Eubacteriales bacterium | reverse complement strand
GTTCATCTGAGCCTATTTTTTTAGCCCAGTTTTTCATAGATCACTTGACACTATCCTCCATTCTGGTACATCCGGTATACCGCCGCGCCCAGCAGAGATATCGCCGCCTCCACGGCCGGCACCGCCATCCACACGCCTGTCATTCCCCAGAAAAACGCCATGATAAAAGCAGCGGGAACGATCAAAACCACTCCCCGCAGAAGAGAAAGCACCTGAGCCGGCGCCACCCGCTCCGTGGCTGCAAAATACATGGCCAGGATAATATTAAACCCAATAAAAATATTGGACAGAAAATACAGCTTCAATCCCTCTACAGCCATCGTCTGAAGCGCCGGAATATTCTCGCTGTTAAATACCGCTGCCACCGGCTCCGCATACACAAACAGCCAGCCATAGGTGAGAACAGATGTCACAACGGCCGCTGCCATGGCGTATTTTAACACCCGTCCCGCATCTTTATTCCGTCCTCTTCCGTAAGCATCGCTGATCAGCGGCTGAATTCCCTGAGCAACGCCGTTGTAAACTGCTGCCACTACCAGCGCAATATTGGTGATGACGCCGTAGGCCGCCACTCCAAGATTGCCCTGAAGACGCAGAATAATTGTGTTAAACGTAATAATGGTTATGCCCGAAGAAAGCTGGCCAATCAAAGACGGAAAGCCGAGCGCCAGATTCTCCCGGATCAGGCGCAGTTTCATCCCCGTTTTCGTGAAATGAAAGCCCCGGCGCTTTCCAAACCACCAGGGAAGCATCACAAAAATCCCTGTCACCGGCGAAAATCCCGTGGCCAGCACCGCGCCAAACATTCCCATGTTGAAAGGAAAAATAAAAAGATAATCCAGCACAATATTGACCAGACTGCCGCTGACCGTTGCCGCCATGGCAAGATGTGGTGCGCCGTCATTGCGAACAAAGCACTGAAGAATCGAATTCACCATAAACGCCGGCGTAAAAAAGCAAAGCGTACGCAGATAAACCCTGGTCATGGCAAACACGGTCTCGTCTGCCCCCAGGGCTTTTGTGATCTGATCCGGACAGAACACCCCGGCCAGAATAAACAGCGCGGCTGCTATTACTCCCATATAAATGGTATTGGTAAACATTCTGTCAGCTTCCGCCGTCTCCGACTTGCTCCGGCAGATGGTATAACGGATCGCTCCTCCCATCCCCAGCATAAGCCCTGTGCCTGCAATCAGATTGTAGACAGGGATTGCCAGGTTCAGCGCTGCCAGGCCGCCGCTTCCCAGTCCCCGGGCAACAAAAAATGTGTCTGCCAGAATGTAGCAGGACAGCCCCAGCATCCCTAAGACACTCCAGGAGGCATACCTGGCAAATTCCCGCAGCAGCTTGTTCTCTCTCACAGTTCCTGTTCTCCCTGACTCTTGTAGTTCGCGGAATGGGGCCATTCCATGGTTCCCCGCTTCTCCGCCTCCTCGTAAACGGCGATTTTCCCATTCAGACGCTCCAGCGTAGCGTCAATCTGCTTCTTCTGCTCCAGCAGCGTCTCCCGCTGCCTTATCAGAAGCTGTCTGCGCTCGGAAATGGTAGAGTCGCCCTGCCTGAACAGGCGGACGTACTCTGCCATCACCTCCACCGGGAGTCCTGCGCTTCGCATACAGAGGGCCAGGTTCACCCAGCCCAGATCGTCCTCTGTATAATCCCGTTTTCCTCCTGCATTCCGTGTTACCGGCGGGATCATTCCCACCCGCTCATAATACCGGAGTGTGTCCGGGGTAATATTGTAAAGCTCACTGACTTCCTTAATTGTCATACCACTGCTTTTCCTTTCCTTCCTCCCCTGCTTCGCCTACTCTGCAAACAGCTCGGTGGACAGATATCTGTCTCCCGTATCCGGCAGAAGCACCACGATGGTCTTTCCTTCATACTCCGGCCGTCTGGCCAGCTCTATGGCCGCGTGCACCGCAGCGCCGGAGGAAATCCCCACCAGAACTCCCTCTTTCCGTCCAACCAGACGTCCCGCCGCGAAGGCGTCCTCATTCTCCACAGGAATGATCTCATCATACACCTTAGTATCCAGCACCTCCGGCACAAAGCCTGCGCCGATGCCCTGAATCTTGTGGGCGCCTGCCTTGCCCTGGGAAAGCACCGGGGAGGCCGCCGGCTCCACAGCCACCACATGGACCGCCGGATTTTTCGACTTCAAATACCGCCCGACGCCTGTAATGGTGCCTCCGGTTCCCACGCCTGCCACAAAGGCGTCCACCCTTCCATCGGTGTCTTCATAAATCTCCGGTCCCGTGTGCTCAAAGTGCGCCCTTGCATTGGCCGGATTGACGAACTGTCCCGGAATAAAGCTGTCCGGAATCTCCCGCGCCAGCTCCTCCGCTTTGGCGATGGCTCCCTTCATCCCTTTTGAGCCCTCCGTCAGAACCAGCTCCGCTCCATAGGCCTTCATCAGCTGTCTCCGCTCCACGGACATGGTTTCCGGCATTACAATAATGATACGATAACCTCTGGCAGCCGCCACAGCCGCCAGGCCGATGCCGGTATTTCCCGAGGTGGGCTCAATGATCACAGAGCCCTGCTTCAGCACGCCCCTGGCCTCCGCGTCGTCAATCATGGCCTTCCCGATTCTGTCCTTTACGGAGCCTGCCGGATTAAAATACTCCAGCTTTGCCAGAAGCTTCGCCTTAAGCCCCAGCTCCTTCTCCAGATGAGTAAGCTCCAAAAGCGGTGTTTTTCCGATCAGCTGATCGGCAGATGTATAAATCCTTGACATAACTGTTTCCTCCTTCTTTTCATTTCACGCTTTACTTTGCTGCTGCAAATCCGCCTTCCAGATCCGCCAGAATATCATCGATATGCTCTGTGCCGATGGACAGCCGGATGGTGTTCGGATGAATGCCCTGATCCTCCAGCTCTTCCTTTGTCAGCTGGGAGTGGGTGGTGGTCGCCGGGTGAATCACCAGGCTCTTCACATCCGCCACATTGGCCAGCAGGGAGAAGATTTTCAGGTTGTCGATAAACTTATATGCCTCTTCCTGTCCGCCTTTGATATCAAAGGTAAAAATCGAAGCGCCGCCGTGGGGGAAGTATTTTCTGTACAGCTCATGATCCGGATGATCCGGCAGGGACGGATGATTCACACGCTCCACCTGCGGATGGCTGGCCAGATACTCCACCACCTTCTTCGTGTTCTCTCCATGGCGCTCCAGCCGGAGAGAAAGGGTTTCCGTGCCCTGAAGCAGCAGGAACGCATTGAACGGTGAAATCGCCGCCCCCGTATCCCGCAGAAGGATGGCGCGCACATAGGTCACAAATGCCGCCGGCCCCGCCGCGTCCACAAAGGAAACGCCGTGATAGCTGGGATTGGGATCCGCAATCGCCGGATAGCGGCCGCTTGCCTTCCAGTCAAACTTTCCGGAGTCAACAATGATGCCGCCCAGGGTGGTTCCGTGGCCGCCGATGAACTTTGTAGCGGAATGAACCACGATATCCGCGCCGTGCTCGATGGGACGGATCAGATACGGCGTGCCGAAGGTATTGTCAATCACCAGTGGAAGTCCGTGCCGGTGGGCAATCTCCGCAATGGCGTCAATATCCGGGATATCGCTGTTTGGATTGCCCAGCGTCTCCAGATAAATCGCCCGGGTATTCTCCTGAATGGCGCCCTCTACCTCCGCCAGGTCATGGACATTTACAAAGGTTGCGGAAATGCCGTAGTGGGGAAGGGTATGCTCAAGCAGGTTATAGCTGCCGCCGTAAATGGTTTTCTGAGATACGATGTGGCCGCCGTCCGCCGCAAGTGCCTGAATCGTATAGGTGATGGCCGCCGCGCCGGAAGCAAGCGCCAGAGCCGCCGTGCCGCCCTCCAGAGCCGCGATGCGCTTTTCCAGAACGTCCTGTGTGGAGTTTGTCAGCCGCCCGTAAATATTTCCGGAGTCAGCCAGTCCAAATCTGGCAGCTGCATGAGCCGAATCCCTGAATACATAGGATGTTGTCTGATAGATCGGAACCGCTCTCGCGTCCGTAGCCGGATCCGGCGTCTCCTGTCCTGCGTGAAGCTGAATGGTCTCAAATTTGTAATTACTCATGGCAGTTTCCTCTTTTCTTTTTTTATTTTATCATGATATATATTTTATTTCCACAGCTGATTGCCAAAGCCGAACTGAGCATTCTCCGGTTTTCTGCAAATCGGATAGGGAAAGACTTTTTCCCCTATCCGCCGCGATACCGCGGACAGCTCACAGCAAAGCTGTTTGCTGTCCGTTGCCCTGCAAATGGCTGCCCGTGCAAGCACGGCAGCCGCTTTCAGGGCGTATCGCACAAAAAAACCGGGGCATTTTTAAAATGCTCCCGGGCAAATGGCTCTGCACACAAATTTATAAATCACTTCAGATGTGCGCGGCAGGCGCACAGCAACACATGCCGAACCGCCTGGCCATATGATATGCCCGGGAGATCAACATTCGGCAACACATGCTTCCGTTCTGAAAAATCCTTGCTTCGACTGTCATCGCGTCCGCCTCCTTTCTTAAATATCCTGCTTCA
>JAUNGW010000159.1 GCA_030524245.1 Eubacteriales bacterium | reverse complement strand
GACCATGACCACTGCGGCCATGACCATCATGACCACCACCATCATCATGCGGACGAGGTGTTCAGCAGCTGGGGGCTGGAGAATGTGGCTGCGTTTGAGAAGAAGGAGCTGGAGACGGTGCTTGAGAAGCTGGCCAATGGAACTGATTTCGGAAGGGTGCTGCGGGCCAAGGGGATGGTGCCTGGAGAAAATCCCGGAGAGTGGCTGTACTTTGATCTGGTTCCCGAGGAGTATGAGATCCGTACCGGAAGCCCGGATTACACCGGCAAGGTCTGCGTGATCGGAGCGGAGCTGAACGAGGAAGAATTAAGCAAGGCGTTCGGAAGAAACTAACCCTGAAGGAAGGATATGAATATGGGACCGATGATTGACGATGATATTACTCCGGTATTTTTGATCAATGGCTTTCTGGAAGCAGGAAAGACGGAGTTTTTGTCCTTTACCATGGAACAGGATTATTTCCGGACAGAAGGAAAAACGCTTTTGATTGTCTGCGAGGAGGGAGACGTGGAGTACGATGACGCCCTTCTTCAGGACACAAAAACCTCGGTGGTGTACGTGGACAGCTTAGAGGACGTGTCTCCGGAACGGCTGACGGAGCTGGAGCTTCTGCACAATCCGGAGCGTGTGCTCATTGAGTGGAACGGCATGTGGAATCAGGACGATTTAAAGCTCCCGGCGGACTGGACCATTTACCAGCAGATTACCATTGTGGACATGTCCACCTTCGATCTGTATGTGAAGAATATGAAGTCCCTGCTGGCGGCCATGGTCAGAAATTCTGAGCTGATTATCTGCAACCGCTGCGATGGAATCGAAGATCTGGAGCGGTACAAGCGGATGCTGAAGTCCATGAATACAAAATGTGAGATTGTGTTTGAGGATGAAAACGGGGAGATCGATGAGATTTCTGAGGAGGATCTTCCGTACGATTTAAAGGCGGACGTGATAAAAATTGACAAGGACGCCTATGGAATCTGGTACATTGACTGTATGGATAAGCCGGAGCGCTATGTTGGGAAAACGGTGGAGTTTACCGCCATGGTATTAAAATCCCCGGAATTCCCGAAGAACTACTTCGTTCCGGGGCGGATGGCCATGACCTGCTGCGCCGACGATATGACGTTTTTGGGATACATCTGCAAATCCCGGGATGCGAGACATCTGGAAACACGGCAGTGGGTTACGGTGCGGGCGAAGGTTGCCCTGGAGTTCTGGAAGGATTACAACGGCGAGGGGCCGGTGCTTTACGCGGAGGAGGTAACTCCGGCGGAGCCGATTGAAGAGGTGGTGCAGTTCGGATAAGCGGAGGCGCTCCTTCTGTGAACAGATGAAGCATGAAGAAAGAGACAGATCCTGAATATCCAGGCTGTGAAAAGCGTGGAGGTTCAGAAGCTGTCTCTTTTACTTTTACGCGATGGTGGTACCGGCCTGGCCGTCGATGCTGTCCAGAGCCCTGGCGAGGGAGGTGACAATGGCGCTGCGTCCCTTTCCTGCCTTGATAAAGGATACGGAGGCCTCGATCTTGGGAAGCATGGAGGCGAATTCAAAATGTCCCTGGCGGATGAATTCCTCAGCCTCGTCCACGGTCATGTGGGAAATGGGCTTTTCCTGGGGGGTGCCGTAGTTTAAGGTGACATTGTCCACGCTGGTCAGGATCATCAGCACGTCAGCGTCCACCTCCTTGGCCAAAAGCCCGGCGGCAAGGTCCTTCTCGATGACGGCGCTGGCGCCCCGCAGCAGAGCTCCCTGCTCCAGCACGGGAATACCGCCGCCTCCGCAGGAAATAACGATCTGATCTGCATCCAGAAGGGCGCGGATCGCATCGATCTCCACAATGGCAACCGGCTTCGGCGCGGATACGATGCGCTGGAAGCCCCGGTCCCCGATCTCAGTGACATGGTTGCCTCTGGCCTCCTGAAGATCCGCCTCCTGGCGGTTCATGATGCGTCCGACCCGCTTTACGGGGCTGTAGAAGGACTCGTCATAGGGATCGGCAGTGACCTGGGTTAAAACCGTGGATACAGGCTTATAGATTCCGCGCTTTAAAAGGGCGGAACGGATGCCGTTCTGCAAATCATAGCCGATATAGCCCTGGCTCATGGCAGAGCAGACGGACATGGGAACCGGAGTAAATCCCTCGTCCGGATGATTTTGATATAATTCATTCATCGCTGTATGGATCATGCCTACCTGAGGCGCGTTGCTGTGGACAACGGCTACCTGCCAGCCCTTCTGAATAAAGTCGGCGATGACGCGGGCGGTAGACTCGATGGCTGCCTTCTGTTCCGGCAGATTGGTTCCAAGGGCATTGTGCCCGAGAGCCATGACGATTCTCTTTTTTGCCATATATGGATACCTCTTTCTGTCTGTAAGCTTGCGGCTGCTGCCTGAAAAGCTTCTGAATCATGCGTCAGTCCGCAGAATTATAGTAACATTATAGTGTTTCCTATAGAAAAAAGCAACCAATTTGTGCTATACTATACTCAATGCGGCCGGAAGAAGGACAGGACGGCTGCAGAAGGAGAGAACCATGTCAGTAAGTGGAAAACAGCTTCTTGCGCTGTTATGGCGGCTGGTTTATCCGCTGCTGCTTTATGAGGCTGTGATGGTTTTTATCTCGCTGGAAGCGGCGGCGGTGATCGGGCAGGAGACGGAGAATACGGCTCTGGCCGTTCTCGGATGGTCGGCGGCAGCGGCATTTGTTCCGCTCTGCTTCATTTACCGGAGGGCGCGGCGCAGGGAAGGAAAAGGCCTGAACGCGGGACGAAGGCCGCGGCGGCTTCTTCTGGCAGCCCTGGCGGGAGCGGGCGCCTGTGTGTTTCTGAATCAGCTGCTCTGGCTGCTTCCGGTGGACCGTGAAAGCTTTGGACAGGCCAGGCAGGTGCTGTACCGGCCGGAGCTCTGGGTGCAGATTCTCTGCACCGGACTGATGATTCCTCTGACTGAGGAGCTGGTGTTTCGCGGCCTTGGCTTCTGGAGGCTGCGCCGGAATATGGGATTTTGGGGGGCGGCGGTGATATCAGCCTTGTGGTTTGGCCTGTTTCATGGTAATCTGGTTCAGGGGATATACGCCTGTATTGTGGGGATGATGCTGGCGGCTGTGTTTGAGTGGACGGACAGCCTGTCCGGCTCATGGGCCTTTCACAGCGCGGCGAATCTGACGTCGGTGCTGCTTACTGCATGGTCGGCGGACGACTGGCTTGCGGCTCACGGGCTCTGGGGCGCGGCTGCCGCGGCCTTTGGCGGCTGTCTTGCGGCGGCGGCTCTTTTGAAAATTTACCGTTTCAGAAAAACAGATCCGGCTGCCGGCCGGATATAAGATGTAAGAGAGGACAAGAAAGTGAAATTATTATCCATAGCAATTCCATGCTACAACTCAGAGGCATATATGAGAAAGTGTATTGATTCCCTGCTTCCGGGCGGAGATGAGGTGGAGATCCTGATTGTTGACGACGGCTCCACAAAGGACCGTACGGCACAGATTGCCGATGAGTACGAGGCCCGTTATCCCGGTATCTGCCGGGCGATTCATCAGGAAAACGGCGGCCACGGAGAGGCGGTCAATGCAGGACTTCGGGCGGCCTCCGGCATTTATTTTAAGGTGGTCGACAGCGATGACTGGGTCAATGAGGAGGCCTACAGAGAGGTTATGGAAACGCTGCGGTTCCTGCTTAAGGGGGATCAGGCGCTGGACATGCTGATTACAAACTTCGTTTATGAGAAGCAGGGAGCGGCTCACAAGCGGGTGATGCAGTATAAGACGGCTCTGCCCAGGCGCCAGCTGTGCACCTGGAATGACGTGAAGATGTTCATGCTGGGCCAGTACATTCTGATGCATTCGGTGATTTACAGAACGCAGATGCTGAGAGACTGCGGGCTTGAGCTGCCGAAGCACACCTTCTATGTGGACAATATTTTTGTATTCCAGCCGCTGCCGTATGTGAAGACCTTCTACTATCTGGATGTGAATTTTTACCGTTATTTCATCGGGAGAGAGGATCAGTCGGTCAATGAGCAGGTGATGATCGGGCGGATCGATCAGCAGATTCTGGTGACAAAGCTGATGCTTGGATATTATCATGAGTCCAGAATCACCAACTGGAAGCTGCGCCATTATATGGTGCGGTATCTGGAGATCATGATGACGGTTTCTTCGATTCTGGCCATCAAATCCGGGTCGGAGGAGAACATGGAGAAGAAGAAGGAACTCTGGCAGCACCTCAGAAAGATGGATCTTCCGCTGTTTATGCGGCTGCGGTGGGGCTTTTTGGGCCAGAGCATGAATCTGCCGGGCAAAAGCGGGCGTACAGTATCCATTGCGGGCTACAAGATCAGCCAGAAATTCTTTGGTTTTAATTGATGCCGGGAATTTTTAAAAAAAAAGTGTAGAAAATGTCTTGACAATTAACACAATAAAGGTTATACTACGTAGGCAGTCTTGAGTGAGACATCACCGGGACAGCCTGATATGGGGTCTTAGCTCAGCTGGGAGAGCATCTGCCTTACAAGCAGAGGGTCATA
>JAUNGW010000158.1 GCA_030524245.1 Eubacteriales bacterium | reverse complement strand
TCCTCCTGAAGCCTGGAAAACAGCTCCGGCTGGGACTTCCATGCGATATAGGCCATGTAGCAGGCGCAGGTCACCGCCTCCGGCCGGCCCTCCTCCAAAGCCGCTCCCGGCTGCTCCTTCCCAAGAAGGTCAGCCTGGGACGGAACCGTAAGGCCAAGATAATCCCGGGCCAGATCATCGTAATCATAGGTATCCTTCAGCGGATTCAGCAGATACCCGGCCACGCCGGCATCCGCCACCCGGCTTCCGCTTTCCAGTTTGAGACATCCAAGCTGCGGCTTTAAACTCAGGGTCATAAGCGTGTAGGCCTCCGCCGCATCCAGCGGCAGCTCAGGCCGTCTTCGCTCCTCCGCCAGCCGCTTCACATGTTCACAAAGGTATGCCGCCGTCACAAGGCCGGCTGCCGGAATCACGTAAATATCCTCCTCGCCGAAGCAGACAGCCAGTCCCGCCGGCCCTTCTCCGCCCGGAATCAGCTGAAAGCCGATCCGTTCCGCCTTTTTTGCCTTTTCAAACACCTGCTCCGCCCCGGACAGATCCTCCACAGACCAGAAATGCTCCTCCGCCCTGCTGCCGCCCATGCTCTGCACGTCAAATCTGGCAAGCAGAGACTTGAACTCCAGCCGCTTCATATACTGATATGCCTCCGGCGTATAAAGATTTCCAATCTCCGCGTCCTCATAGGAAAACGGGATCGGACAATCCAGACAAATGGTGGCCAGCTCCTTGCTCATCACCGCCATATCGTAATGCTCCCCCAGCGCCTTCTGTGCTCTGGGCGGCTTAATCTCGTTCAAATGCGCGTATGCATTTTCAATGCTCCCGTATGCGGAAATCAGGCTGACAGCCGTCTTCTCTCCGATAGAGGGAACGCCGGGAATATTGTCAGAGGCGTCGCCCATCAGCGCCTTCACATCGATAAACTCCGTCGGCGTCACCATATACTCCCGCTTCACATCCTCCGGATAGTAATCCCGGATCTCTGTACTGCCCCGGACTGTCCTGGGAATCCGGATCTTAATATGCTCGTCCGCCAGCTGGAGAAGATCACGGTCTCCGGAAACCACCGAAACCTCCACGCCCCGGGCCTGATTCTGCTTGGCCAGAGTCCCCAGAATATCATCCGCCTCATAGCCGGCCATAGTCATAATCGGCACGCCCATGGCAGATAAAACCTCCTTCATCAGCGGCACCTGCTCCCTCAGCTCCTCCGGCATGGGCTTCCTTGTACCCTTATAATCGGCGAACATCTTATGACGGAATGTAGGCTCCTTTAAATCAAACGCCACTGCCAGGTGATCCGCCTTCTCCTCCTCCAGAATCTTAAACATAATATTGAGGAACCCATATACCGCGTTGGTATGAAGTCCCTCCGAATTCGTCAGCTCCGGAACCCCGTAAAAAGCCCTGTTTAATATGCTGTGTCCGTCTATCAGTACAAGTTTTTCCATATATGCTCTCCTTATCCAAACAATCCCCCCTGAACCCAGATCCGCAGCTGCATGATGAGCATCACCAGCAGACTGACTGTTCCAAGGGTTGTGACCGCATAGCTGATAATCCGCCGCAGACGGACAGCCCGCACCTTCATCCAGGCAATATCCAGGCTTTCGCTCAGTGCGCCGGGAATATCGTAGACACCGGTTCCGCTGTCCAACTGACGCAGGCCCTCCGAAACGGTAAAATAAATCTCCAGCTCCTCCCGGCAGGACGCGCAGCCGCTCACATGATTCAAAAATGCCTCCAGCTCCTGCTCATCAAGCCGTCCTTCTATATATGGCATTACCATTTTTTCCGCCTCTCTGCAGGTCAGCATGGCACATTCCTCCCATCTCCCAGGCTCCACCAAATTATCTAAACTCATTTATCCTTAATCATACAATACTCTGCCCTCTTTTTCAATTTTTTCATCAAAAATTTTTCGGTTCTTGACTTGTATTTTCTTCTCTGCTAAAATTCTTCGCATAAAAATGTACGCTTCCGCAATTCCCCACACAGCCGGAAGCAGAAAGGACAACCCATGCCAAAATTAAATGAACATTATCAGGATTTAAAGGAAAGCTACCTGTTTGCAGAGATCGCCCACCGGGTATCTGCCTATTCCGCCGCTCACCCGGAGCAGACCGTCATCCGCTTAGGCATCGGAGACGTGACCCTGCCTCTGGGAAGTCTCGCCCTGGAGGGACTTCACAGGGGCGTAGACGCCATGTCCTCTCCGGACACCTTTAAGGGCTACGGCCCGGAGCAGGGCTACGCCTTCCTGCGGGAGGCCATCTCCGCCTATTATGAAAAAAACGGCGCTGATGTATCCGCCGATGACATTTTCATCTCGGACGGCGCGAAAAGCGACACCGGAAACATCGCCGAGCTGTTTGCCGATGACAATGTAATCCTGATCCCGGATCCCGTTTATCCGGTATACGTGGACTCCAACCTGATGAGCGGACGCCGCATCACCTACTTAAACGGGAACGCCGAAAATCAGTTCCTTCCCATGCCGGACGAGTCCATTCATGCGGATATTATTTACCTCTGCTCCCCCAACAACCCCACAGGAGCCGTCTACAATAAGGGGCAGCTGAAGATATGGGTTGACTATGCCCTGAAAAACAGCGCGGTAATCCTCTTTGACTCCGCCTATGAGGCCTTTATCACGGATCCGGAGCTTCCCCGGAGCATCTACGCCATCGAGGGAGCCAAGCGCTGCGCCATCGAATTCTGCTCTCTCTCCAAGACTGCCGGCTTTACGGGAACCCGCTGCGGCTACACGGTAGTGCCGAAGGAGCTTGTGTTCCCCGCATCCAATGGCGCAGAGATGTCTCTTCATGCCATGTGGAACCGCCGTCAGTCCACCAAGTTCAACGGCACCTCCTACATTGTCCAGAGCGGAGCCGCCGCGGTCTTCACAGAGGACGGCATGAAGCAGTGCCAGGCAAATATCCATTACTATCAGGAGAACGCCAGGATCATAGCCGATACCCTGACCAGGAAAAACATCCGCTTCTTCGGCGGCGTCCACTCTCCCTATATCTGGTTTGAATGCCCGAACCAGATGGATTCCTGGGAATTCTTTGACTACCTGCTGAACAATGCTCAGGTGGTCGGCACCCCAGGCGCCGGCTTCGGCGAAAACGGAAAAAACTACTTCCGCCTGACCTCCTTCAACAGTCATGAGAATACAATTGAAGCGATGAAGCGGTTTGAAAAGCTGTTTTAACAGATTTCCAATGAATCTGCTTGCCAAACGGCTGCACTTATGCTACAATATTTTTTGTTGCGTAAGTAAGCCGGCGTGGCGGAATGGCAGACGCATCAGACTCAAAATCTGACGGGGGCGACCTCGTGCCGGTTCGAGTCCGGCTGCCGGCATCCTTGGCAGGGGCGCGGCCTGTGTGGAATCCTTCGGGAGCCATACAGGCCGTTTCTTTTTGCATCAGGCACAGCTTTCATGCTCCGCCCGAAGCTGCTTAAGGAATCTTCACATTACCGTAAGACTTTCCCTCTATCCATTTCCCGGTTCTTCCGCTATAATAGAATTCAGACAAAGGAGGATATGATTCCATGAAAAAAATAATTTCCACAAATTTCCGAAAAAAACAAACAAGACGACGTGCCCTAATTCTCGGCGCCCTTTTTTTAGGAACTGCCTGCATGATGTCCGGCTGTTCCAGGGAGAAGCATGAAAAGATCGATTTATCCAGCACTCATACCACCGCCGCCGAAACCATGGCCCCCGCGCCTTCTGAGAACCCGGAGAGCGAACCGGAAACCACCGAAGGCATCACCATCGATGCTGCCGTTGAAAACGCTGCCAACGCCAATTCCGGCAAGGGAAGCGTATCCGGCCAAGGCTCCGCTGCCAGTGCGAACAGCATTTCCACCTCCATGGCTTCCTACACCTCCGGCAAGGTATCCATCCAGTACCCGGCTGTGAAATATCCGGATGACATCAGTACAGAAGCAGCAGTCAACGAGCTGATTAAAAAAAATGCTCTCTCTGTCCTGGACGCATACGAGGTCGATGAGAGCAAGGATACGGTGGAAGTAACCTGCAGGGTGATGGCTGCCGACCGCAGCCGGATCACAATTACCTATACCGGTTCCATGATGGCCGACGGCGCGGCTCATCCGCTGAATCTGTTTTACACAAACACCGTGGATATGCGCACAGCCTCCAGTCTGGATCTCCCCTCTCTGGTGGATCCCAATACCCTGGCGGCCTACGTACTCTCCGATGCCTGCGTCTATCCGGACGCCAGCGAGGATACAAAGGCAGCCCTGGCTCAGCTGAACGCATCTGAGAGCCGCGATCAGGCCTACTACGCCAATCTGTTTAAAAACGCAGACTTTCCTTATGAGGGCAGCTTCCCGGAGTGCTTCAGCTATGAATATGAAGGCGATATCTATTTCTCCATTCCGGTGATCCATGCTCTTGGCGATTACGTCATTGCTGTGTACACGCCGGAAAACAAGTAAACGTATCTTGCAATCCCATAGTACTTCTGGTAAAATCGTAGACAGATCAGAATTGCAGGACAGTACGTTCTGCAATTTCAAACATTAGGTAATTGCGAAACACCTTCACAATCCTGATTGAAAGTGCGATTAATAGCC
>JAUNGW010000157.1 GCA_030524245.1 Eubacteriales bacterium | reverse complement strand
TCTTATAGTAGGAATATCCCCCGTACAGGCAGGCCAGAAGCACCAGCCCTGCAATAATTACTGTTGACATAATACCGCTTCCTTTCCTTCAGGTATTTGATTCTACCTGTTTATCATAGTTCCGGGAATAAAGATTGTCAACAGCGCAGGGGGCGGCCTTGTTGATAGTTTTTCTCATGTAGTCTCCGGCTATCCCAGTTTCCACCCGGCCGCCTCTTTCCTGGCTCCCACAAAGTCCGCATAAATTCCCGGTCTGGAAATCAGCTCCTCATGGGTTCCTCTGTCGGCGATCCGCCCGCCGTCCAGCACCAGTATCTGATCCGCCCGGCGGACGGTTTTCAGCCGGTGGGCGATCATGATGATGGTCTTGTCGTGAGTCAGGGCCTGGATCGCCGCCTGCAGCTGCGCCTCATTTTCCGGATCCACGCTGGCTGTGGCCTCATCGAGAATAATGATCGGCGCGTCCTTTAAAATGGCTCTGGCAATGGAGATCCGCTGCTTTTCGCCGCCGGAAAGGGTTCCCCCGCCCTCACCCACCATGGTGTCATAGCCGTCCGGCAGCGCCTCAATGAATTCATGGCAGCAGGCCGCCTTCGCCGCCTCCACCACCTGCTCACGGGTGGCGTCCGGACAGCCGAAACGGATATTGTTCTCGATGGTGTCGTTAAACAGATACACATTCTGAAACACCATGGAAATGTTCTTCATCAGCTCATCCAGCTTATATTCCTTCACATTGTGTCCGCCCACGTAAATATTTCCGCTCTTCACATCCCAGAATCTGGCGGTCAGGCTGCAGAGGGTCGTCTTTCCTCCGCCGGACGGGCCCACAACCGCCGTGGTGGTCTTCTCCGGCACCTGGAAGCTGACGTCATGAAGAATGGTTCTGTCTCCATAGGAAAAGCCCACGTGATCAAAAACCACCGAGGCATTCTCCGGAGCAACCGCCTTACCGTCAATATCCATCACCGGCGTATCGTCAATCGCGTCCGCCCTGGTCATGGAAGCGCCCAGCATCTGCAGGTTATCCGACATATTTCCCGCATTTTCCAGCTCTCCGTAAAGCATCAGGGAGGCCGTAAGCATCAGAAGGCACCGGGAAAGCTCCAGACTTCCGTCTGAATAAAACACAAGCGCCAGGGCCGCTAAAGCTACGCTGAACGCCCGGGCCGCAATCTGCCGGAGGGCTGCCCAGGGCACAATGGAATTCTCCAGCGCCAGCGCCTTGCTGCAGCTTCCGTCAATGGTTCTTGCCGCCGCCTGGCTGTTGTCACGCTCCAGTCCATAGGACTTGACCACACCCATGCCCTGAATATATTCCAGCACCGCCTCCACCAGGCTTTCCTGGGCATACTGCCGCTCCGGCCCGGTTTTTAAAGCCGCTCTCTGTGAAAGCTCTGTCACGGCCAGATAGACCAGAATCCCGCAGATGGCCGTCAGTCCCAGCCGCCAGTCCGCCGCCGTCAGCGCCAGGCAGAGGGCAAAGGTATTGAAAAATCCGCCGATCACTATCACAAGGCATCTGGCCGCCGTATTTTCCACATCAGACAGGGTGGTGGTTACCACCGCCGTAATATTTCCCAGGCTGTTTTTATTGAAATAGCCCATGGGAATATATCTGAGCCGGTCGCCGATGTGCACCCGCTTTTCCGCCACCATGAAATATCCGGTCTCCGTCTCCGCGTTTGTGGAGTAATAAAAGCAGATAAGGCGTCCGGCCACCGCCGCGGCCATCACTCCCAGAAGCAGCCAGGGCGAAGCCTCTCTTGTTCCAAGAACCATATCCAGGGCAAGCATCAGAGCCACGAACTGCATGGCCCCGAACACCGCTCCCAGAAACGCCACAGCCAGAGCCTTCAAAAACAGCGGCCTGCGGCTTCCTGCAAACACATAAATCCGTTTTAATACGCCAAACATAAGCCTTTTCCTCCTTTACTCCTCATCCCTGCTTCCAAGGGCCGCCGTCCACAGTCTGCCGTACAGCGGACAGGACTTAAGAAGCTCCTCCTGCCGTCCCTCTCCCGCGATCTGTCCGTGCTCCAGAACCACGATGTGATCCGCATCCTGAATCGTGGCAAGACGGTGGGCGATGACGATCAGTGTTTTTCCCTTTGTCAGAGCGGAAATCGCCCTCTGGATCAGCGCCTCATTCTCCGGATCCATGCTGGCGGTGGCCTCGTCGAGGATGATCACCGGCGCGTCCTTTAACATGGCTCTCGCAATGGAAATCCTCTGCTTCTCACCGCCGGAAAGATGTCCGCCGCCTCCGCCGCAGACTGTGTCGTAGCCATGCTCCAGACCACGGATAAAGCTGTCGCAGCCTGCCGCCTTCGCGGCCTCCTCCACCTCCTGATCCGTGGCGTCCAGACGCCCCATGCGGATATTGTCCCGGACCGTCCGGTCAAACAGGTAATTGTCCTGGGACACATAGGCGATCCGGCTGTTTAACTGATCCAGCGGGATTTCCCTCAGATCCCGGCCGCCCATGGTGATCCGTCCGCCGGTCACGTCCCAGAATCCGGCGATCAGCCTGGCGATGGTGGATTTTCCTGAACCGGAGGGACCCACAAGAGCCGTCACTGTTCCCGGCTTTATGACAAGATCGATCTGATGCAGCACCTGCTCCCGGGCGTTTCCATAGGTGAAGGACACCTGCTCCAGGCGGATCTCCTCCCCGTCCAGGCTTACAGCCTTCTCCGGCCGGTTAAGCTCCGGCGCATCCAGAATCCCGCAGATCTCCCCTACGTTCGTACCTACAACCGCCAGCTCGTCCACAAAGGACATGGCAGCCAGGAAGGGCCCTGTAAAGCCAAGAGACAGTACCACCACCGTAAGGAAATCCGCCGTGGAAAGCGAGCCGTTTCTCCAGAACACCATGCCTGCCGGAAGTACGGTCAGAAGCACCGCCGGAATCACGGTCTGCATCACCGACAAATACTTCTGATTGTCCCGCATCCAGTCCACATAATAGGCGGCGTTCTCCTCCACGGCGCCGGAATATTTTCTGTAGGAGCCGGCCGACTGGCTGAAGGCCTTCACCACCTGGATTCCGCCCACATACTCCACAATGGCGTTCGCCATCCGTTTCCCCACCGCGACGGCGCCTTCCCACCGGACCGCGTAGGTTTTGCCGCTCTGGGAGGCGGTGATGATTCCAATCACCGTGGTCGCCAGAGACGCAAGCCCCATCCTCCAGTCTATGGAGAAAATGTAGACGGCAATGACGATGGGCACCAAAAGGTTCGAGGTCATTTCCGGAAGCAGATGCGCCAGCGTCGGCTCCATGCCCTCCACCCGGTCTACAATGGTCGTTTTATACTGACCGGACGGCGTATCTGAAATCACGCCCATGGGCATTCTGGAAAGCTTTGCCAGAAGCCGTTTCCGCAAATCCCTCAGCGTATAATAGGTGGCCCGGTGGGACATGGCCGTGGAAGCCGTGGAGCACACCGCCTTCCCCGCGCAGACCGCCAGAAGCGCTCCGCACAGCGGTAAGATATGGCTAACCTCCCGGCCCGAAAGAAGCTGCCGGATCATGGCGGCAATCAGCACATAGGCTGCCATACTGCAGGCCACGCCTGCCGCCGCCAGAAAGACGGCCCCGTAAAAGCCTCTGTGATAATCCCCTGCCCATCCCCAGCAGACTGCCAGGGGCGAGGGCTTCTTCCCTTCCGCTCCGGTTCCTTTGCCTGTCTGTTTTTCTCTTTCTTCCATCCTTTCACGCCTCCTTAATCCCCAGAATTTTAAACCAGCCTGCAGAATAGAAATCCTTCAGGGTCGTCATATGCGCCATGGCCTTTTCTCTTGGCATATCGTGGCGCACCGTCTCAAATATGCCGTTGAACAGCATGGTGGAAACCATATGGATCAGCTCGTCGTCCATGGGCTGCACCACATATCCTGCCTCCCGCATCTGGCTGACCATGCGGATTCCGGACTCCGTCTCAATCTCCGCCAGAATGTCAGTGTAGTGCTCGTAGCGCGTCCCCGCCGCGCAGCAGGTAATCAGCTTGAAGGCGTCAAAGTTGTCGTAAATAAAGGACATCATCCATGCCTGTCCGTCCTCCGACACCTCCGGCAGTCCCGCCACCTGCGCCTGCAGCTCCTGTGCCGCAAACTCCTTCTGCACTCTTCGGTAACGCTCCACCAGCTCCATGGCCGGTCCGTCCACCAGAGCGGAAAACAGCTCCTCCTTGTCTGAATAATACCGGTAAATAGCCCCTGTCGTCACTCCCAGCGACGATGCCAGGCTCCGCATATTCACTCCGGCAAAGCCCTTTTCCAAAAACTCCCGTTTTCCTGCCTCCAGAATATCTGAGGCCAGCTTTTCATTCACCGGGCGCATACCATCACCTCCCCGCAGCCTTCCGGCCGCATAACGCAAAATAAGATAACTGTGTTATCAAATAACACAGTTATCTTATTTCTTCTGCGCCCATTTGTCAATGGGCTGCTGTTAATTTTTAAACTAATGAAAAACTTTCTCTTTTACGCGATTCCAAGCAGCGTTTCTGCCCGGGACACCTCTTCTGCCGAAGGCGCCTTCACGCCATCCAGCGGGTAGGGGATCCCCAGTTCCTTCCACTTAAACGCTCCCAGGCTGTGGTAGGGCAGAATTTCCACCT
>JAUNGW010000156.1 GCA_030524245.1 Eubacteriales bacterium | reverse complement strand
TGGACGCAGCTCTGGACGCGGCAGGCGTTGCATATCAGGATTACGACAGCAACAACAGCCAGACCACCCAGACAGAGCAGGTAACCACCGCAATCGCGAAGGGCACCTCCTTACTGGTAGTGAACCTGGTAGACAGCGGCTCTGACGATGCTGCAAAGAACATCATCGATCAGGCAAGCGCTCAGAATATTCCGGTTATCTTCTTCAACCGTTCCGTAAGCGAAGAGGTTGTAAGCAGCTATGACAAGTGCGTATTCGTAGGAACCGACTACGAGATGGCAGGCCATATGCAGGGCGAGATGATCGGTGAGTATCTGGTGGAAAACTATGATTCCATCGACTTAAACGGCGACGGAAAGATTTCCTACGTGATGTTCAAGGGCCAGGAGGGCAATGCAGAGGCAATCGCCCGCACCCAGTTCGGCGTTGAGGATGCAGACGCAGTTCTTGCAGAGGCAGGAAAAGAGGCTCTGACCTTCTACGACAGCAGCAACGCCAACAAGTACCTGGTTGACCAGGACGGCGCGTGGTCCGCAGCCGCAGCAAACAACTACATGCAGACCATCCTGTCTCAGTACAGCGAGGCAAACAACAATATGGTAGAGCTGGTTATCGCAAACAACGATGAGATGGCAATCGGCGCAGTGACCGCTCTGCAGAACGCAGGCTACAACTTAGAGGACGGCTCCGCAACCATCATCCCGGTATTCGGCGTTGACGCAACGGATGCAGCCAAGGAAGCGATCAGCAAGGGAACCATGACCGGCACCATCAAGCAGGATGCTGACGGTATGGCAGGAACCATCGCGCAGATCACCACCAACTTCATGACCTCAGCAGATACCTTTGCCGACGTGGAGGCAGAGAACGTGGTTGGAACCTGGCGTGTAAACATCCCGTACGCTATTTATACCGGCGAGGAATAATCACAGGTTTACAGGGATCCGGCAAAATGCCAGAATGGGGTTTTGCCGGATTTTTTTAAAAGCTTCAGAGAATGGAGGAGGTGGCGAATTGGAAAAGCAGAAGACAGCATCCGCCGCGGAAGCCCAAAACAGCAAGGACGTTCTCTTAAGGATGGAGGGGATCGTAAAGTCCTTCCCGGGGGTTAAGGCGCTGGACAATGTTTCCCTGACGGTAAAGGCGGGAACGGTTCACGCGCTTATGGGAGAAAACGGCGCCGGAAAATCAACCCTGATGAAGTGCCTGTTCGGCGTGTACAACAAGGATGCCGGACATATTTACCTGGAGGGCAGGGAGGTCAATTTCAAGACTTCCAAGGAGGCCCTGGAAAACGGAGTGGCCATGGTACACCAGGAGCTGAACCAGGCCCTGAAGAGAAACGTCATGGACAACATGTGGCTTGGACGTTTCCCGAAGATTTCAAAATGGTGTCCGCTGACCAGCGAGACAAAGATGTACGCAGCTACAAAGAAGGTATTTGATGAGCTGGAGGTCAATGTGGATCCGAAGACGGTGATGAGCCGTATGCCCGTATCCCAGAGACAGATGGTGGAAATCGCCAAGGCGGTTTCTTTTAATTCCAAGGTAATTGTATTTGATGAGCCGACATCCTCTCTGACAGAGGAGGAGGTAGAGCATCTGTTCCGCATTATCAATATGCTCAGAGCCAGAGGCTGCGGCATCATTTATATTTCTCATAAGATGGAGGAGATCTTAAGGATTTCCGATGAAGTAACAATCATGCGTGACGGACAGTGGATCGCCACCCGTCCGGCCAGCGAGCTGACCATGAACGAGATTATCCGTCTGATGGTTGGCCGCGAGCTGACCAACCGCTATCCTGAGAAGGACAATGTGGTGGGAGAGCCGCTTCTGGAGGTGAAGGGGCTGACTGCGGCGTATTCTCTGTTGAAGGACGTTTCCTTTACGGCAAAAAAAGGCGAGGTGCTTGGCATTGCCGGCCTGGACGGTTCCGGGCGCACGGAGCTTTTGGAAAATATATTCGGTATTGCAACGAGAAAGAGCGGCGAGATTTTCCTTCACGGGAAAAGGGTGCTGAACAGAAACGCCAGAGAGTCCCTGGCCAACAAGTTCGCCCTTTTGACGGAGGAGCGCCGGGCCACGGGTATTTTCGCCATCCGCGACATCCAGGCCAACACCACCATTTCCAGTCTGTGGCGCTATAAGGTGGGGCCGTTTCTGAGCAACAAGAAGCTGAGCGAATCTACGGAGTGGGGCATCAAGGCCATGCGGACGAAGACGCCCAGCCAGTATACCCAGATCCGTTCCCTTTCCGGAGGAAACCAGCAGAAGGTGATTCTGGCCAGATGGCTTCTGACGGAGCCGGAGGTTCTTCTTCTGGACGAGCCGACCCGCGGTATCGATGTGGGCGCGAAGTACGAGATCTATCAGCTGATTCTGAACCTGGCAAAGCAGGGAAAAACCGTTATCATGGTGTCCTCTGAGATGCCGGAGCTTCTGGGCGTATGCGACCGGATCCTGGTTATGTCCGGCGGACGGCTGGCGGGAGAGGTGGACGCGAAGAACACAACGCAGGAGGAGATCATGTCTCTGGCTGCGAAATACGTATAAGGACTGGAGGTAAGTATTGTGGGAGAGAATAAAATCAAGGCGCAGAAGCAGGCCTTTGCCCAGCTTTCGACGCAGGAAAAAATGAAAAAAATCGGAGATCTGCTGCTGAATAATGCCATGTATATCATTATTCTGCTGGCGGTGATCTACATCTCCGCCAAGGTGCCGGCATTCCTGGGGCTGTCCTCTGTTGTAAACGTCATTTCCCTGACGGCGGCAAAGCTTCCCATTGCCCTTGGCATCGGCGGCTGTATCGTACTGACCGGTACGGATATTTCCGCAGGACGTGTAGTGGGCCTGACGGCGTGTATCGCCGCATCCCTGCTGACAACGACATTTAAGGTATTTCCGTCCATGACCAGCGCTCCGCCTATTATCGTGGTGCTTCTGATGGTGCTGGCGGTAGGCGCGGTTGTGGGCTTTGTAAACGGCTTCAGCGTGGCGAAGTTCAAGCTGCATCCCTTTATCGTTACTCTGTCTACCCAGCTGATTGTCTACGGCGTGATCCTGATGTATTTAAAGAACGGCGTCAACAACGGCCAGACCTTAAGCGGACTGTCCGACAGCTACCGTTCCCTGATTACCGGAACCCTGTTTAAGATCGGAAATGTGGCGGTGCCCAGATATGTGCTCTACTCCATTATCCTGACCGTCATTATGTGGATCATCTGGAATAAGACTACCTTCGGAAAGAACATGTTTGCCGTAGGCTCCAACGAGGAGTCCGCCAACGTATCCGGCGTTAATGTGGCCAGAACCATTATTCTGGTGTTCATGCTGGCCGGCATGATGTATGCCCTTACCGGTTTCCTGGACGGCGCCCGTATTGCGTCCGCAAATGCCAACACCGGCCTGAACTACGAGTGCGATGCCATTGCGGCCTGCGTAATCGGCGGCGTATCCTTTGTAGGCGGTATCGGACGGATCAGCGGTATTGTGGTAGGCGTTCTGCTTCTGCAGATTATCTTCGCGGGACTGAACTTCCTGTCTGTTGATGCAAACATGCTTTACATCATCAAGGGCCTGATTATCCTGGTTGCCTGCGCCATCGACATGCGCAAGTACCTGGTGCGCAAGTAAGCAGGTAATATGGACAGAATGGATGAACATGAGAAAAAAGCGGGGGGACGCGGCCTTTACGACCGGGTGAACATCTCCGTAAAAACCTTAAATAAGGTGATTATCGCGCTTTGCATAGCGCTGGTGGGCTGTATGGCCTTCGCCATCTCCAACAGAGGCTTTCAGGTTGATTTTGACAGCCTGGGAGGCACGGCGGTGGAGAGCCAGACGAGAATGTACGGAGAGCTGGTGGAGGAGCCGGCCCCGCCCACAAGAGAGGGCTACGACTTTGACGGCTGGTATATGGACCGGGATCTGACCACACCCTGGAACATCAGCCAGGACACGGTTACCGGCTCCATGACCCTGTACGCGGGCTGGAACCAATAAAGAAAAAAACGGCCGCAGCTTTCTGCGGCAGAAGGAACAGGCGCCGCCGGCCGGGCAGGATCCCGGACGGCGGCGCCTTCTGCAGTTTGATTACTGTTTTTTACAGCGGCTTAAACGGCTGTTCTGGTATTCGCCGCTGAAGGTTACGTCCCGGCCGAACCAGTCCGGGGGCGTGAAGGAGAGGGCTGCCTCCTCTGTGGGGAATTCCACCTCCGCCAGCATAAGCCCTTCATATTCCCCGTGGAACACGTCGAATTCCACGGTCAGGCCGCTGGAGCCCAGCGGACAAAGATAGCGGCTCTTGGCCAGCACAAGGCCGTCCGCCTTTGCCAGCAGGTGGGCGTATGCTTCGCGGGTCAGGGGAAGGTTGTATTCCTCCCTGGATAAAAGGCCCTTTGACTTATACGTAAGATAAAAGCTGTCGTCCTCTTTCCGGATCCGCACCACCGGATCGGTGCACAGATATGCCTGCTCGATGCTGCGGCAGGACCAGGCCTCATAGCCCGCCGGCGGCGTCTCAATCAGATACTTGCGTTCAATTTCCATGAAAACCTCCAAAAAGCTGTTTGATTTCCTATGTATCGACTATACACGAAAATCATGGAAATGAAAAGCCTGAAAATTCTGAACAGTTACA
>JAUNGW010000155.1 GCA_030524245.1 Eubacteriales bacterium | reverse complement strand
TTGCAAAATAATAACTTTTTTTATTGGAGTGAATTAGTAAGTGGCAAACTCGGGTAATATCATAGCACAGATTCCTGAAAATGGCCATATGTTCCGGCTCCAATTTCCGGATGTCCATGATACATAGATTGCGCAGCAGGGTCATACACTGATATACAGAACAGGAAACGGAGGGCTGCTATGAGGTCATTTTTATTTGCGTTATGCATGAGCCTGGCAGCAGGCACAACGCCGGCGGCCGCGCAGACGCCGCCGGCAGGGCCGGAAATCTCAGCTCCCAGCGCCGTCTTGATGGAGGCCTCCACCGGCCAGATCATTTACGAAAAGAATGGGGATGAAAGGCGGAGTCCGGCGAGCATTACGAAGATCATGACGCTGCTTCTGATTTTCGACGCCATTGACGCCGGGCAGATCCGGCTGACGGATGAGGTAGTCACCAGCGCTTACGCCAAATCCATGGGCGGCTCCCAGGTGTTTTTGGAGGAGGGGGAGATTCAGACTGTGGAGACATTGATCAAATGCATTGTTATTGCCTCGGGAAACGATGCGTCCGTGGCCATGGCAGAGTACATAGCGGGCTCGGAGGCGGAGTTTGTCCGGCGGATGAATGAGCGGGCGGAAGGCCTTGGCATGACAGAAACCTGTTTTATGGACTGCTGCGGACTGACGGAGGACCCTGCCCACCTGACTACGGCCCGGGACGTTGCGGTCATGTCAAGAGAGCTGATCACAAGGTATCCGCAGATTCATAACTATGCCACGATCTGGATGGAGAATATTACCCATGTGACAAAGCAGGGGACGAAGGAGTTCGGCCTGTCCAACACCAACCGGCTTCTGAAAATGGCGGCGGACTTTCGGGTGACCGGCTTAAAGACCGGCTCAACATCCCTGGCAAAGTACTGTCTGTCTGCCACGGCGGAGAAGGACGGGGTGCGTCTGATCGCGGCCGTGATGGCGGCGCCGGATTATAAGGCCCGGTTTGCGGATGCGGCGTCGCTGCTGAATTACGGCTATGCCAGCTGCAGGCTCTACGAGGACGGCGATATGCCGGAGCTTTTGAAGCTGCCGGTGTCAGACGGGCTGGAGCCGTCCGTGCCTTTACGATATGCCGGGGGCTTTTCTTATCTGGGAATGGGCGGAGAGAATTTCAGCGCGGTGGAGAAAAAACTGCTTCTGCCGGAGTTCCTTGAGGCGCCGGTGGAGCCGGGGCAGAAGGCGGGCGTGCTTCGGTATGAGTTAAACGGAAAGGTTCTGGGAGAGGTGGAAATTCTTACGGACGGAGCCGTGAAAAAGGCGGGATACAGGGATTATCTGAAAAAGCTGAGAACAGCATGGATGATGGCTGCCTGAAGGCGGGATGTGCCCTGGCGGCCTGTGAAGATGAATCCTGGCCGCCTGCGCGGATATGCTCCGCGCAGCAGCGGCGGGTCAGAGTTCGCCGTCTGTTTCCAGCAGGTCTGCCAGGGTGATGCCGTCCAGGTACCCGTTGATCAGCTGATCCAGCTTCTGCCATACGGGGCGGGATGGGCAGATGTTCCTTCTGGGGCAGTCGGCGGCGCTGTCCTCGGTGCAGGCTACGGAGGCAAGACTGCCCTCCGCCAGCCGGAGAATGCCGCCCAGGGTGTAATCCTTCGGCTCCCTGGTCAGGCGGTAGCCGCCGCCCTTGCCGCGCAGGCCCTCCAAAAACCCGTTCTGTACAAGAACCTTTATGACGTTCTCCAGATATTTTTCTGAAATATCCTGATGTTCGGCGATTTCCTTCAGAGGCACATACCCATCGCCGGTTCTCTGGGCCAGCTCTACCATCACTCGGAGGGCATAGCGGCCCCTTGTGGAAATAATCATTTCAAAATCCCCCATTTCGATCATAAACGGAAGCAGAGCTCCGTTCCATCCATTATACAATAAATGAGCAGTACATTTCAAGAGAATTTCGACATAATAACCTATTGACAAAGTGGGTTTACAGGAATATGATGAAAATACCAATTAGGTTAATAGGTTTATAAGAAATGGAGGAGAGCAGGAAATGTTACGGTCCAAACAGCTTTTAGAGATCAGGGATCTCTTTGTAAATATTGAAGACAAGCAGATTTTAAAGGGAATCAGTCTGGATATCAAAAAGGGGGAAACCCATGTACTGATGGGGCCAAACGGTGCGGGAAAGTCTACCCTGGGGTACGCCCTGATGGGAAATCCGCGCTATGAGATCCAGAAGGGAAAAATTCTTCTGGAGGGGAAGGACATTACGGAGGAGCCGGTCAACAAGCGGGCGGAGCAGGGACTTTTCCTGGCATTCCAGAATCCGCTGGAGGTGCCGGGACTGCCGCTTGGCACCTTTATCCGCAGCGCGGTGGAGACTCGTACCGGAGCGCGTGTCCGGCTGTGGGATTTTAAGAAGGAGCTGGATAAAAATATGGAAATTCTTCAGATGGATCCCACCTACGCGGGCAGAGATCTGAACGTGGGATTTTCAGGCGGTGAAAAGAAAAAGGCGGAAATCCTGCAGATGCTGATGCTGAAGCCGAAGCTGAGCATTCTGGATGAGACTGACTCCGGCCTTGATGTGGACGCGGTGCGGACGGTTTCCAGGGGAATTGAGGAATATCAGAAGAATCAGCAGGGCGGTCTTCTGATCATCACCCACAGCACGAGAATCCTGGAATCCCTGAGAGTGGATTACACTCATGTGATGGTGAACGGACGTATTGTGAAAACAGGAGACGCCTCTTTGGTGGACTGGATCAATGAACATGGCTTTGACGAGTTTCTGGACGGGCAGGGAAAGGACCAGGTGCAGTCATGAGTGAAAATAATGACAGAAAGCCGGGCGCAGAGGAAAAAACCTATGTGGACGACATAGACAGAAGCATTTACGATATCAGGGATGAGGAGAAGGACGCCTACCGGATGCAGGAGGGACTGGATGTCTCTATCGTGGAGAAAATTTCCAGGGAAAAGGAGGATCCTGCCTGGATGCAGCTGTTCCGTCTTCACTCTCTGCAGATTTACAATGAGATGAAGGTGCCGGACTGGGGGCCGTCCATCGACGGGTTGGACATGAACCATATTGCCACCTATGTACGTCCGAACACAAAGATGTCGGCAAAATGGTCCGATGTGCCGGACGATATTAAAAATACCTTTGAGCGGCTGGGTATTCCCCAGGCGGAGCGGGAATCCCTGGCCGGCGTGGGAGCTCAGTACGATTCGGAGTTGGTTTATCACAATGTGCGCCAGGAGGTGGCGGATCAGGGTGTTGTCTACACCGATATGGAGAGCGCCTTAAAGGGCGAATACGCCGATATGGTGAGAAAGCATTTTATGAAGCTGGTTCCTCCTACGGATCACAAGTTTGCCGCTCTTCACGGGGCGGTCTGGTCCGGCGGTTCCTTTGTATACGTTCCGCCGGGGGTGTCGGTGACGATACCGCTGCAGTCCTATTTCCGGCTGAACGCGCCGGGAGCGGGACAGTTTGAGCATACGCTGATTATTGTGGACGAGGGCGCCTATCTGCATTTTATTGAGGGCTGCTCCGCGCCGAAGTATAATGTGGCGAACCTGCATGCCGGCTGTGTGGAGCTGTTTGTGGGAAAGAACGCGAAGCTGCGGTATTCCACCATCGAAAACTGGTCGAAAAACATGTATAATCTGAATACCAAGCGGGCGCTGGTGGAGGAGGGCGGAACTATTGAATGGGTGTCCGGTTCCTTCGGTTCCCATGTGTCATACCTGTATCCCATGAGTATTTTGAAGGGAAGGGGCGCCAGAATGGAGTTTACGGGAATTACCTTTGCGGGAGCAGGACAGAACCTGGATACAGGCGCGAAGGTGGTGCACGCGGCTCCTGACACAAGCTCCTACATGAACACCAGATCGATTTCCAAGGACGGAGGCATCAGCACCTTCCGGAGCTCGGTGGTCGTGAACCGGGATGCGGAAAACAGCAAGTCCGCCGTGTCCTGCCAGTCTCTGATGCTGGACTCCATTTCCAGATCGGACACGATTCCGGCCATGGATATCCGCACGAAGAAGGCGGATGTGGGACACGAGGCAAGGATCGGACGGATCAGCGATGAGGCTGTATTTTATCTGATGTCCAGAGGCGTAAGCGAGGAGGACGCGCGGGCCCTGATTGTCAGCGGATTTGCGGACAATGTATCGAAGGAGCTTCCCATGGAGTACGCCGTGGAGATGAACAATCTGATCCGGCTGGAGATGAAGGGCTGCATTGGATGAGAAAGGAGGTTCCCTTATGGGAATGGATATAAGGATTAACCGGCTGCCTGCCCGGACATGGAACTGGCTGGGTATGAATGAGAGCAGCTTAACACAGACAGAGGTTTCGGAGCCCGCGCCGGCGGAAACAATCCTGCCGGCGCAGATTAGCCGGGAGGCCTGGGAGCAGGCGGACTTTTCCCATATAGCAACCGGCATGGGTCCGGATATGGACCGGCTGGCTGAGACGGCCGGCACGGAGCCCATCCGCGTGGCAGGAGGGGATGCGCAGCTTCATTTTTCTGTCAGAGACGGGCAGAAAAGCATGCAGCAGGTGGACATCTGGGCCAGAGAGGGGGAGGAACTGGATGTGATCATGGATTACACCTCATCCAGGGATGCCTCCGGCCTGGCAGCCTTTCAGACCCGCGTCCGGGCGGAAAAGAACGCGAAAATCCGTCTGGTGCAGGTGCAGCTTTTGGGAGAGGGCTGTACGGTGCTCAATGATATCGGAGCAGAGTGCGGGGAG
>JAUNGW010000154.1 GCA_030524245.1 Eubacteriales bacterium | reverse complement strand
ATGAGCTTCCGCAGAGCGCGGCCGGGAAGACGATTATGACCACGGAGCCGAAATTTATTCCCAAGGAGGCGGCAGCGGTTACTGTGGGGGACGGGATTCAGGTGCAGATCCGTCTGATAGACTGTGTGGGCTTTATGGCGGACGGCGCCGGCGGCCATGTGGAGAACGACCGGGAGAGGCTTGTGAAAACACCCTGGTCTGACGAGGAGCTTCCCTTCACCGTGGCGGCGGAAACCGGCACAAGAAAGGTGATCCGGGATCATTCCACCATAGGGATTGTGGTCACCACAGACGGCTCCTTCGGAGAATTGAGAAGGGAGGCATACATAAAGCCGGAAGAGACTGCGGTCAGGGAATTAAAGGCCATAGGGAAACCGTTTATCGTCCTTCTGAATTCGGACCGTCCCTATTCAGAGGAGACCGTTAAGCTGGCAGAGTCGATGGAAGAGACCTACGGCGTGTCCGTTATGCCGGTGAACTGCGAGCAGCTGAAACGGGACGATATCACCAGGATTCTGGAGCGGGTGCTGCGGGAATTTCCGGTGACGGAGGTGGACTTTTTTATCCCGAAGTGGATGGAGATCCTGCCGCCGTCCCACTGGCTGAAGGAGAAGCTTACAGCCATGGCCCGGGAAATCATGGATCATGCAAAACACATGAAGGATGTGCCGGAGGACTGGTGCGGCGGATCCGATCCGGCGGTCCGTTCCATGAAGACAGAGCGGATGGATATGTCAGAGGGCATCGTGTCGGTTCAGGTGGTTATGGATGATGACTGCTATTTTCAGACGCTCAGCGATTACGCGGGAATCACCATTGAAGACGAATACCAGCTGATGGAGACCTTAAAGGAACTGGCCGCCATGCAGGGAGAGTACGGAAAGGTATTAAACGCCATGAACCAGGCACGCCAGAAGGGCTACGGCGTCGTTACGCCGGATAAGTCCGAGATCGTGCTGGATGAGCCCATGGTAATCCGCCACGGAAACCGCTACGGAGTAAAGATGCGCGCAGAGGCCCCGTCCATAAACCTGATCAAGGCCCAGATACGAACAGAAATAGCCCCCATAGTAGGAAACGAACAGCAGGCCGAAGACCTGATCGCCTACATGAAAGAAAACGCCAGAAAAGAAGAAAACGGCATCTGGGACACGAACATATTCGGGAAATCCATCGGACAGATCGTAGAAGACGGAATCCAGGCCAAGGTCAGTCAGATGACAGAAGACTGCCAATCCAGACTCCAGGACGCCCTGCAAAAAATCATCAACGACAGCAACGGCGGCGTCATATGCATCATAATATAGCAGTGCCGTCAAAGGACAGCAGACTTTTTCGTTGTGCTCGCACATAAGAAAAAGTTTGATGGACTTTGACGATAGGGCGAAGCCCGCAGCACCGACATGGAGCGAAGCGGAATGGAGGTGCCGCACTGCGTGGAAAACCGAGAGAAGAACGCAGGAAATTTTCGCCCTGCTCGCACATAAGAAAAAGTTTGATGGACTTTGACGATAGGGCGAAGCCCGCAGCACCGACATGGAGCGAAGCGGAATGGAGGTGCCGCACTGCGTGGAAAACCGAGAGAAGAACGCAGGAAATTTTCGCCCTGCCCGCACATAACAAAGGAGGACACCATATGAGACTTGTATTTTCCGGAGCAGCCCACGAGGTGACAGGCAGCTGTCATTATCTTGAGGTGGGTAACACAAAAGCTTTAGTAGACTGCGGAATGGAGCAGGGCGTCAATTTATATGAGAATGTGGAGCCGCCGGTTCCCTACTCAGAAATCCAGATCGTGCTGGTGACCCATTCCCACATCGATCATGTGGGAATGCTGCCTTATATTTACGCCAGAGGCTTCCGCGGCAGAGTCATTGCCACGGCGGCCACCTGCGATCTGTGCAATATCATGCTGAAGGACAGCGCCCATATTCAGGAGACGGAGGCGGAGTGGAAGAACAGGAAGGCCAGGCGGGCAGGCAGGCCGGAGGTGCCGCCGCTTTATGAGATGAACGACGCTCTGGGAGTGCTGGAGCATTTTGAGGCATTCAGCTACGGAGAGCTGGTACAGCTGAATGAAAATCTGACTGTGCGCTTTACGGACATTGGACATCTTCTTGGCTCCGCGTCCATCGAGGTCTGGATGCGGGAAGACGGTGTGGAAAAGAAAATCGTATTTTCCGGTGACATCGGCAATAAAAACAAGCCGCTGATCCGCGATCCCTCCTTCACCAGAGAAGCGGATTATGTGGTGATGGAGTCCACCTACGGAGACCGGCTTCACGAAAAAGGCCTGGATCACGTGAGCGAGCTGGCCGCCATTGTGCAGGAGACGCTGGATAAGGGCGGAAATGTGGTAATCCCTGCCTTTGCTGTAGGACGGACACAGGAGCTGCTTTACTATTTCCGCCATATCAAATGCGAGCGGCTGATCCGGGGACATGACCACTTTGAGGTCTATGTGGACAGTCCTCTGGCGGTGGAAGCCACTCATGTGTTTAAACAGAATCAGATCGAGTGTTATGATGATGAGACAAGGGAGCTGGTAAATCAGGGGATTAACCCGATTGCCTTCCCGGGGCTTAAGCTTTCCGTAACCAGCGATGAGTCCATCAACATCAATTTTGATACAAAGCCGAAGGTAATCATTTCCGCATCCGGCATGTGCGATGCAGGGCGGATCCGCCATCATCTGAAGCACAACCTGTGGAGAAAGGAATGCACGGTGATTTTTGCCGGCTACCAGGCGGTGGGGACAATCGGAAGGAGCTTGACGGATGGCGCAAAGTCGGTTAAGCTGTTTGGCGAGACCATTGACGTGGAGGCCAGAATCGCCCAGCTTCACGATATCAGCGGACACGCTGACCGGGACGGGCTTCTGGAGTGGGCTATGGGCTTTGAAAAAAAGCCGCGGCAGTATTTCATCGTCCACGGAAGCGACAGCGTCTGCGACCGGTTTGCGCAGCTTGTCCAGGATGAAACCGGCGTGCCGGCAAAGGCGCCTTATTCCGGCGCGGAATACGACCTGGCGGCGGGAGCCTGGATAAAAGAAACCGAAGGAATTGCCATTCCGTCCAAGTCCGCGGCTGCCCGCAGAGCGGACGGCGTATTTGCACGGCTTATAGCGGCCGGCGAGCGGCTGATGGCTGTGATCCTGCGCAATGAGGGCGGGGCGAATAAGGACCTGGCGCGGTTTGCGGATCAGATCAATGCGCTCAGTGACAAATGGGACAGATAAGGAGAATAACAGAATGTCAAAAGTACAGATTTACACCGACGGATCCGCCAGGGGAAACCCGGACGGACCGGGCGGTTACGGAGCCGTCCTGCAGTTTCTGGACAGCAGGGGACAGCTTCATGAGAAGGTGATGTCAGCAGGCTACAGAAAAACCACCAACAACAGAATGGAGCTTATGGCGGCGATTGTGGCCCTGGAAGCCTTAAACCGTCCGTGCGAGGTGGAGCTGTATTCGGATTCCAAGTATCTGACGGATGCGTTTAACCAGCGGTGGATTGACAACTGGGTGGCCAACGGCTGGAAGCGTGGAAAGAGCGGACCGGTGAAAAATATTGATCTGTGGGAGCGGCTGCTGGATGCGAAGGCTCCTCACCGGGTAAGCTTTATCTGGGTGAAGGGACATGCGGGACATCCGCAGAATGAGCGGTGCGATATGCTGGCTACTTCGGCGGCGGACGGGGACAATCTTCTGGAGGACGAGGGGGCGGAGCCGTAACAGCTTAAGTAAATCTTACGATTGTTTACTTCTTTTGGTTTTGTATTTTCAATCCACGGGGATTGTGATATGGTATATCCAGATATTCAGGAGACAGAATGAGAGGGATTATGAAGCCAAGAGGAATCTGGATTGCAATCGTGCTGATTTTACTGGTGGGAACCGGAACAACCAGCTATATCAGACAATATACATCACGCAGGCAGGAGACGACGGCTGTTTCAGAGACAGCGTCCGGGGCTTTCGATGCCGGGATTCAGAGCGATGTGCCTGCACCGGCCGCAGCTCCTGCGCCGGCCCGGGGGGCTGAGGTTCTGCAGGAATCTGCAGGCTCTCAGGATTCGGAGGTCTCACAGGAAACGGCTGCCTCACAGGATGCGGCTGCGCCTGCCATGGCCAGGGCTGCCGCGAATGATGCTTTTGCCGCGGCAGGGCCGGAGCAGGAAGAAGAGACAGGAGAAGAGCTGCCCATGGAAGCGGAGAAGCCGCTTCTGTCAGCATCGCCTTCGCCGGATACAGCTGCTTTGGGAGCAGTCCCGGAGGGAGACGGACAGACAGAGACGGCGGCATCCTATGCGCTCCGGGCGGCGCCTGTGGAGAAGACGCGTTCGTCCAGGCTCCTGGACCGGCTGGAGGAGCTGGATGCGGAGATTCAGAAGAGCCGCAGCCAGAATCAGGACACAACGACCAACGCTTTAAAGGCGGCGGCAGACGGGGAACGGAAGGTCTGGGAGGCAGAGCTTGACCGGTTTGTGGCAGCGCTTGACAAGCGGCTTCCCGGGGAGGAGCTTCGGGAGTTCCGGAAGGAACAGAGCGACTGGACAAGGCAGCGGGAATCCACCGCCCTAAGCGCCATGGAAGGGAGCGCGGGAAGCGCCCTGCAGGAGCTGGAGTACAACCGTTCCCTGGCCGAGACGACAAGAGACAGGGTTTATGAGCTGGCAAATCAATATGAGGATATTTTATCGGAGGCGGAGTGATGATCCGCCTCTTAAATTCTGTCTTGAACATTGTCTTTTCCTATGGTATTACCCGAGTTTGCCACTTGTAAACGTAAAATGGAGCCTATTCGGCTCCATTTTTTT
>JAUNGW010000153.1 GCA_030524245.1 Eubacteriales bacterium | reverse complement strand
CCATGGCAACGATCTCCTTCGCCTCCTCGCTAAACAGCTTGTAATCCTTTCCCTTCAGCGCCGCAATATTGATCACAAAATCAATGGCAGCGGGACGTCCCTTCATAATCTTGCACATTTCCTCCAGCTCCTTTAACTTCATGGAGGTTGTAGCTGCGCCGAAGGGGAAATCCGGAACCAGACCGGTCTCAATATCCGTTCCCTCAAGCAGCTCCGCAATCATCGGTACCCAGTATGGATTGCAGTAAACGCCGTTCACGTTGTACTTGATCGCTTTTTTCACATGCTCCTGAATCATCTCTTTGGTTGCGTCGGACTGCAGCATTGCATAGTCAAAAATCTTGCCCAGGTTCTCTCTTGTGTATTCTTTACCGTTGATAATCATAGTCTCTTCTCCTTTTCAATCTTGCCGGATCTGGCCGGAAGCCGGCGTATGAATTCTGCTTTTTTTATTTTCCGAAAGAGCTCTTTTCTGTAGTTAAAGCATAACAGTTCGTCTGTTTTTTCTCAATCTTGCAAACCGCCAGGCAATGCAACAATCCTGCCATAACCTGGGGATGTTTGTATCTCACAGCACATGCTTTTCTCTGACATTGAAAGCCGGCGCCGCCGGGCGCACCCAAAAAAGAAAGCCGGAATCTCTCATTGAGAAATTCCAGCCTCCTTCATCGGATCCCATATTTTTTCATCTTCCGCCACAGGGTCGCCTTGCTGATTCCCAGGGCTTCCGCCGTCCTTTCCCGGCTTCCGCTCCACTCTGCCAGGGCCTGGCGGATCCGGACCGCCTCTCTCGGTTCCGGAGGCACACCGCCGCCTCCATTTCCAGCTTCCGCCTCTCTGTCCGCCGCTTCTTTACTCTGCTCCGGATACAGCTCCTCCAGCAGCCCCCGCACCGCAATCTCATCGATAGACCGCTTTCCCGCCGTCAGAATCAGTCTCTCACAGAAGCTTTCAATCTGAAACAGATTGCCCCTCCAGGGGTAATCCATCAAAACCGCCTTTGCCCCCGCCGTCAGCACATGGTAACGGCCGTAGCGCTCGCAGCAGTCCCTGACCGCGTCGCTGATCTTCCACTCCAGATCCTCCCGCCGCTCCCTGAAGGGCGGCACCGAAAGCTCCAGTCCCGACAGAAGGTAATACAGATCCTGGCTGATCCGTCCCTCCGCCATCAGACAGGACAGCGGCTTCTGCACCGTCGCCATCACCCGCAGATCCACCTTCCGGAACCGGGCAATGTCCGTGCCGTGGCAGACCTTAAAGCGGATCAGCTGGTACAGCCGGTACTGGTTCGCCGCCGTCAGCTCCTCCACATCCCGGATCAGAAGCGTTCCGCCCTGGGCCTGCAAAACCGCTCCCCGCTCACCGAAAATCATATTCCGCTGCTCCTCGCCGGACAGTCCCTCGCAGGGCACGTCCAGAAACGGGCCGTTCCTCCGGCTGCTGCTGTTGTGAATGCTCTCCGCCAGCATCCGTTTCTCCGTGCCCGGCTCTCCCAAAAGCACCACCGGACGCTGGGACAGGGCGTAGAGGCTGGCCATCCGCACACATTCCTGCATAGCCTCGGAATGCTGCAGGATATCCTCGAACCGCACCAGCGGCGGAAGGGCGCCGGAGGGAGACCTTCTGCCTCCGCCCTCCTCCTTCGCCTTCGTGTCAGCGGCCATCCGCCGGGTTCTGTGGCAGGTAATAATGGCTCCGTCCACCCGGTTTTCATAAAGCACCGGCGCAATCACCGCAAATACCGGCGTGTGGTTCCACTCCAGAAACAGGGAATAATCCTTCCCGTCCTTCAGCACCCGGTTTAAAATATCCTCGCCCATCAGAGGGGCCAGCATCCGTACCGGAAGCCCCTTCAGCTCCTTCTGGCTTTTTCCTATGATATCCTCCATCATGGGATTTACCGCCGTCACAAGGCCGGCTCCGTCCAGCCGGATCACCCCGCTGAAGGAATAGTCCAGCAGCGTTTCCATCTGAGCCGCCGTCTTTTTCTCCACATTCATGGCATATTCCAGGCTGGCCGCCATGGAAATCGCCTGCCGCATGGAATCCTCCGTGGTTGACAAAAACAGGGACGCCACACCGGCCTTTCCCGCCGCCGTCACCGCCGTATCGCCGCCGATCACCAGATCCACTCCGTCCTCCACGGCGCGGCGCACCGCCTCCGGCAGCTCCGCACCACGTCTGGCGTAGTAGGTCCGCAGCTCGATCCCGTAGAGCTCGTCAAAATACGACATGTCGCAGAACATGTTTTCAAAGCCCACCACCGCGATCACCGGCCTGTCGGCGCTTACGATCTGCTTGGCCCTGGTCACCAGAAGGGCCATCTCCTGCGCCGTCATGACGATCTCCACCACCGGGATATCCGTATACTGCTTGATCAGCGAGGCCTGCAGTCCCCGGGCGATGATAATGGAGGCGCCGTCTGCAATGGACCGCCGCGCCTCTGTCACCGCGTGCTCCGTCGATATCACCCGCATTTCATGTATCTGAAAGCTTTTCTCCTGCAGAATATTATGTGCCTGGTGAAGCATCTCCTCCCGGGACACCAGAAGCGCTGTTTTTCCCATCTGACTGACTCCTTTTTTCAAAATAGTATGAACGGTTCCGGCGTCTGCCGGCCTGCGACCTCCGCCCGGCTTCCGGCCCCGCCGCCGTTCCTTGTCCTGGTGACAAGAATTTTGCTTTCAATCCGCTCCTTCAGCTCCGCCACATGGGAAATGATTCCCACCAGACGGTTCCCCTCCGTCAGCCCCTCCAGGGCCTTCATGGCCTGGTTTAAGGCGTCCTCATCCAGAGAGCCGAAGCCCTCGTCCACAAACATGGCGTCCAGCCGGATGCCGCCTGCCCTGGCCTGAATCTCATCAGAAAGCCCCAGCGCCAGAGACAGGGACGCCTGGAAGGATTCTCCGCCGGACAGAGTTTTCACGCTCCGCTCCGAGCCGTTGTAATGATCGATTACATTTAGCTCAAGCCCCGCCTTTTCCCTCCGGTTTTCGACCTCCTCCCGGCGCTTCAGCTCATACTGGCCGCTGCTCATGGTCAAAAACCGCAGATTGGCCCGCCGCAGAATCCGGTCAAAATAACTCATCTGCACATAGGTTTCCAGCTCAATTTTCTGCTTTCCGTTCAGCGTGCCGTTGGCCGTATCGGAAAGACCGCGGATCCAGGCGTATTCCTGCTCTGCCTCTTCCATCGCCGTCCGGCGGCTGCTGACAGACTGATAAATCTCCCGGTTCTTTTTCTCCGCGGCATACCGGTCGCGGAATACCGCGGCGCGCTGCTCCTTCTCCGCCTTAAGCGTCTCCAGAGCGGCCAGGATTTCCTCCTCCTTAAGCTCCTCCAGAGCCTTAAGCTGGCTCTTAAGCGTCTCTGACGCCTGAGCCGCGCCTGCCCGGGCCATCTGCAGCCTGCGGCACTCCTCTCCGGCAGCCTTATATTCCTGCTCCAGACGCTGCTTTTCCTTTGTCCAGCCAGTAATCTGGCTGTTCAAAGCCTCCCGGGCCTCGCCGGGCGTTTCTCCCTGCCCCAGCAGCTTCTCCAGCTGGCCCTTAAGGGTCTCCTCCTGTGCCTTTGCCGCCGACAGCTCCGTCTGAAGGGCAGTCATCTGAAGCTCGCTCTGATGCATGCTCCGCTCCGCCTCCTCCTGCCTGGAGCGGTCTGTCTCCAGCAAACCCTCCAGCTGCGCCTTCTCCTTCCGGCGAAGGCTGTTGGCTTCCAGCTCCGCCTGAAGCTTTTCTCCTGCCTGCTGCAGCCCTGCGAGGACAGAGGCCGCCTGCTCTGCATCCCCGGCCAGCTCCTCCAGACGCTTTTTCCGCTCCTCTGCAGCCGCCCGGCCAGCCGCCAGCCTGCCGGACAGCGCCTTCTCGTCCGCCTCCAGCTTTTCCTGCTGCTGTTCCAGGACTTCCATCCGCTCTGTCAGCTCTTCCTTTTTCTGCTTATCCTTCTTCGCCTGCTCCTGCCGCCTCCGGCAGTCCTCCTGGCGGCCGGACAGCTCCTCAGCCTCCAGCTCCAGGCGCCGTTCCATATGGTCCGGTGCGCCGTCCTGATACAGCTCTGTTCCCGCCTGGGAAAGCAGCTGCTCCTCCTTCTCAAGCGCCTCCAGCAGATGCCCTGCATCTCCGCTCAGCTTCTGAGCCAGCTCCGCCGCCTTCTCCACCTTCCGCTTTTCCTGATCCAGCTCATCCTTTTCCGGCGCCCCCTCCAGAGGAACTGCCGGCGCAGGGTGATGGACAGCTCCGCAGACCGGACAGGGCTTTCCCTCCTCCAGACGGCCTGCCAGAATTCCTGCCTGACCGTCAAAAAACAGCTGCTCCAGCTGCTCGTACCGCGCCCGCAGGCAGCCGTACTCCTCCGCCGCCTGACGGTATTCCTGCTGCTTTTTCTCCAGGCGTTCCAGAAGCTCCGTCCGGTTCTTCACACGAGCGCTCAGCTGCTCCTGCCGCTCCTTTTCTGAGAACAGCCGGAGTTCCTCCTTCTCAAGCTCCGCTAAAGAAAGCTCCGCGTCCTTCACCGTATCCCACAGCTTTTTTGTCTCCTCAGTCTCCAGCCTGTGCCCGTTCTTTTTTTCTGAAAGAGCCTTCATTTCCTCTTCCATGGATAAGACAAGCTGCTCCGCCTTCTGCCAGCCGTCCAGTCCGTCCTTCAGCTCCCCAAGCCTCCGCTCTGTCTCACCTGCCTTTGCCCGAAGAGTGACAGCCTCCGCCTCCGCTCCCTGAAGCTTTTCCAGCTCCAGAGCCCGCTCTCCGGCCGCTGCCTTCGCCTCCTGCGCTGTCCGCGCCCAGGTCTCCTTCTCCTGCCCCGCCTTTAAAAGAGCCTGCCCGCGTTCCCGGCAGATACCGCTCTGCCGCTCCAGCTCCAGAAGCTGCTCCAGCTGCCGGCCTGCCGCCCGGATGCC
>JAUNGW010000152.1:3959-4911 GCA_030524245.1 Eubacteriales bacterium | reverse complement strand
TGTTGTTTAAAGCGGTCTGGATATCTGAATCCACCTGGATGGCCTCTATGGCCGCAAGGTCCGGCTCCGGCAGCGTCCCGATCTCCACCTCATCCCCGTACTTCCATCCCAGGAGCACGAGAAGGCTCTTTTCTGTGGCCTCCAGGCTGCTTTCTTCCGACTGGAGGGATGCCCGGGCTGTGGTCATCGCCTCCTTTGCCGTTTCTTCCTCGGACTGGACGGCCATTCCGGCGGCCTTCCTGGTGAGCACTGACTCGTAGGAGTTCTCCGCCTGGGTCACGTTTTCCTTCAGGCTTTCCAGACTTTTCGTCTGGCTCCAGTAGGTAATCATCAGGCTCTGGGCCTGCTTTACGATCTGGGCCTCCGCCTGGTCATAGCCCAGCCGTTTAATATCCCCGTCGTCCACGTTGTTATCGCCCTGGGTATTCAAATTGTCCGCCTGGATTTCGCTGCTTAAGGCCTGGGATATCAGGCTTGCATAATTGGCATCGTCGTCAGACGGATAGGAAATCCTCTCCGAAACCTCATTGGCAGAATCGTAATATTCCTCTGCGATCTCAAGGCTGGTCTTTCCCTTATAGTCCTTATAATCCAGTTCATTCTGCTGAACCGTGGTATTGTACTCATGGACCAGCCGGGCGATCTCATCAAACTCCAGCTTATTATCCCGTAAGGACGCCCATTCTTCTTCCGTATACGCAAACTCCGGGCTGGCCGCCAGGGCCTGCACGGGGCTAAGCCCCATGCAGACAAGCGCCATTCCTAACATTCCTTTTTTCCATCGAATCATCTGCACACCTCCTAAAGATCCAGAACCGTTCGTTTCTTCTTTCCATTCATCACCGCATAGTAAACGGGCAGGATAAACAGAGCCACCAGAATGCCCACGGAAAGACCTCCGATGTTTACCACCGCAAGACCCTGGGTGGTGGAGCCGCTGCTTCCAAAGGCG
>JAUNGW010000152.1:0-3949 GCA_030524245.1 Eubacteriales bacterium | reverse complement strand
AAATTCCGTTGTTTACAACCGTACCGACCATAATCAAAAATCCCAGAATAGAGGTCATGCTGATGGAAACCCCCGTGATCTTTAAAAGTCCGAAGGAGCCCACAAGGCTGAAGGGAATCGTCGTCATAACCATAAAGGAGAACTTCGGGGATTCAAACTGGGCGGACATCACGACAAATACCAGAAATACGGCAACGGCGATGGCCTGATACAGGGCGGAAAACTCGCTGGACATCATTCTGTCTCTGCTGTTGACGCCCTGGGTAATGGTGGAGGAGAGCTTCGGCGCAATGACCTCGCTGTCGATCTGACTCTTGGTATTCTCTCCCGTATAATCGGCGGTAATGGTGATCTGGTACTTTTTATCCGACTTGGAGATGGAGGACGGATTATCCCGAAACTCAATCTGCGCCACATCCATAAGCGCCACGGACGTTCCGCTTCCTGTGGTGAGAATCACATCCTCAAGCTGGGAAACCGTCCGGTATTCGTCTTCCGGATATTCCGCGATCACATCAATTTCCTGGCCGTCCACGATCAGGGTGGTGAGCTCCACACTGTCAAACATGCTCTTTACCTGGCTTCCGATCTGGGAAGCCGTAAGTCCCTCTGCGGAGGCAGCCACCTGGTCCACCTTTACGGTGACCACTGGAGCCGTATTCTCCAGATCGGAATGGACATTCATCACATCGTCCCTGGCCGTAAGCTCCGCCACGATTTCATCGCTGACCTCCTTGATTTCATCATAGTCGGTTCCGTTTAAGATCACCTCGTAGCCTCTGGAACGCCCCATAAAGCTCATGGAACCGTCGGCGCTGACCTCGATGGTACAGTTTTCAATGTCCACCATCTGGTTTTCCCAGGAGGTCACAATGTCGTCTTCTGTCATAGTCAGGGTATCTTTCAGGTATGCCGTAACGGAACCGCTTCCATTGTTGTACCGGACCATATAGGAATCCACATTTTCATCGTTTCCTACAATGGTTTCCACCTCCGTGAGAACTGCCTCCGCCTGTGCGTCAAGGAGTCCCGGCCTGGTTTCCACACTGACGGAAATCTGTCCGGTACTGTCCTGGGGCATCAGCTCCGTTTCCATTCCGCCTGCCATCATTAAGGTGGCAATGACCATAAGAACGGAGCCGATGAGCACAATGGCCTTATGCTTAAGACACACCGGAAGCAGCTTCCGGTACGCCTCCTGGAGACGGGCCATGGGTCTGGACATGAGAGCCCGGTCCGTTTCCTTTGGCTTATAAAGCATATAGGTCAGCGGCACGATGGAAATGGCCGAAAGCAAGGACGCCGTCATACAGAATACAATGGTATATCCCATGGGGCCGAACATCTGGCCGCTCATGCCGTTTAAAAATACCAGCGGAATGAATACCACGCAGGTGGTCACCGTGGAACCGAAAATGGACTGGACCACGAGGTTGGTGCCCTCAAGGGCTGCCCTGGCATACTCCAAAAGCCCCTTCTGGTCCATATCCGCCAGGGCGCGGAAGCAGCTTTCCAGCACAACGATGGAGTTATCCACCATCATTCCGACGCCCAGGGTCAGGGCGCTCATGGTGATTACGTTTAAGGAAAAGCCTGCCTGGGTCATTAAAATCAGAGACACCAGGATGGAGGTGGGGATGGAGCTTCCCACGATCAGGGACGCCTTAAAGTCGCCGAAGAACATGAGAATGATCACCATAGAAATTCCAACGGCAAGAATCATGGTAAAGGCCACGTCCTTAAGGGAATCCAGGATGGTTTCTGAGGTATCCCGGGCAATCTCGATGGTGAGGTCTGAGTCCTCTGCCATCAGCTTTTCCACGGCCTCATGGACGTCGTCAGAGCAGGCCATGGCCGAGGATTCCTGTTTCTTTGTGACGGAAATGGAGATGGTCTCCTGTCCGTTGTATTTGGAAATTCCGCCCCGGTTCTCCTTAGCCGTGTACACATCGGCAATGTCTTCCAGGTACACGGTTTTTCCCGATGCCGTGGTGATGGGTACCTGCAAAAGCTCATCCAGAGTATCTGTATCTATGGAGGTAGTAACGGACAAATCCAGGTTTCCATATACGGCATTTCCGGACGGGTAAGAAAGGTCTGCCGCGCTGATGGCTGAGGTAATCAGGCTTGTGGTCACCTGGTACTGCTTCATCTTTTCCGGCTTCAGCTCCACCCGGATATATTCGGAGGAGCCGCCCATGGAGGACACCTCCGCTACGGTGGAAAGCTGCTCCAGAACCGGAACTATATTCTGGTCCACATAGTCGTATAAGTCCTCCTCCGTGCTGTGGGAAATGGAGAGCATCAGGGTGGTTCCTGCATTCATGCTCATTTCCATGACGCTCACATCGGCGTCCTCAGGAAGCCCCCGAAGGCCGTCCAGGGTCTGCTTTAACTCATCGTAGGCCTCGCTCATGTCTTCGTCATATCCATATTCCAGCATGACCATGGCAGAGCCCTCGCTGGAGGTGGAGGAAACGCTCTCTACGCCCTCCAGGGTGCTGACGGCGTCCTCAATCACCTGGGTTACCAGCTCATCCACGTCCTCCGGACCTGCCCCCGAATAGCTGGCCCGCACAATCAGCATGGGCTGGTCCGTATCCGGCATCTGTTCCAGGGTCGCATGAAATACGGAAGAAATTCCGAATACCAGAAGGCAGAGCAGAGCCATAAAGACCGTGACCGGCCGTTTCAGTACAAATTTCGTAACACCCATAGACTAGCCCTCCAATCCTGCCGTTTCGCCGGCTTCGGGGGCTTCGGGGGCCTCGGGAGCCCCAGAGGCTTCGGAAGCCTCGGATACCTGCTCCCCGTTTTCTTCCCTTTCACCGGACAGACGGATTTTGGCGCCCTCATACAAATTGGAGCTCCAGCTTTTAATCACCTGGTCTTCAAAGGAGAGCCCGGAAAGCACCTCCGCATACGTATCATCGGTAAGGCCCACCTCGATGGCAGCCGTTTTTGCCGTTCCGCCCTGATAAAGATACACAAAGGCATCCCCGCCGCTGTAATATACGGCGTCAATGGGAATCACCATGGCATTTTCCGTTTTATTGGTTACCAGCTCAAGCTTCACCACCGTTCCCGTGGCCACCTCGTCCGTGTCCTCAAGCTGGGCTTCAATCTTAAACAGGCCTGTGGCCGAATCTACCATGGAGTTGATGGCGCTTATGTGGGCCTCATAGCTCTTCCCGTTCTTTTCCACGGTCAGCGCGTCGCCCTCGCTTAAATTCTCCAGCATTCTCTGGGTCACATAGAAGGTGATCTTCTTATTTCCCTCTCCGGAAATCACACAGAGCTGGCCATTGGCCGTTACCCGGTCATAAACCTCCGTATCGCAGCTTTCGATTCTTCCGGAAATGGGGGCTGTAACTGTGCTGTACTCCACCTGCCTGTCATAGGTAAGCTTTGCCGAGTTATACTGGAGCTTTGCCGACTCCAGGCTGTTCACGTACTGCTCATATTCCTGTTCCGACAGATCGCCGCCATCGTAAAGAATTTTCATCCGGTTCAGGCTGCTCTGGGCCTGCGTCAGGGACACGGCTGCAGCATCCAGGGAGTTTTTCGCCGACTCCACCTGCTCCGTATCAATTTCAAACAATACCTGGCCGGCCGTCACGGTATCTCCCGCTTTTACCTTTACGTCTGTCACATCTCCTGCAGCCTTTGCGTACACATAGACCACATCCGAGGATTCCAGCGTTCCCGTGAGTCCGGTGGTTATGTAAATGTTTCCCGTTTCCGGCGTCACAACCGAAACGACGTCGGCTTTTGCCTGCTGTTCTCCGCCGGGCGCCTGGCCCATTCCCTGACCGGGACCGCCTCCCTGCATATTTCCATCATTTTGCTTTTTAAGGAAAAACAGCGCGAAAAGCAGCGCCAGTACCGCAGCCAGTATGCACAGCCACAGCTTCTTTCCGAGTTTTTTCATGATGTTTTGCTCCCTTCA
>JAUNGW010000151.1 GCA_030524245.1 Eubacteriales bacterium | reverse complement strand
ACTGCATGAAGGAATTCTCATAAACACGGCCTCCTCTGGATCTGGTCACATCCTCGAACATGGCCATGCCGATGCCCTGTCCCAGGCCGCCCTCTGTCTGCACTCTCACAAGCGCCGGATTGATCGGCGTTCCGCAGTCTACCACCGCCACGTAACGAACCAGCTCGTAGGCACAGGTTTCCTTATCCATCTCGATCTCCGCCATTCCCACCATGAACGGAGGCGGGGAAACCGGGGAGGAATGGGACTCAGTCACCTCAATGGCCTGTTCATTGTTGCACATCACCTTATTTCCAATGTCTTTCAGGGAAATACATCCCGGACCGTCTGTCTGGTAAACTGCTTCGCCGTCAAAATCCACATCGCCGGCAGGAAGCCCCAGATACTCCGCTCCCTTTTCCTTAATGCGCTTTACCATGGCTTCGCAGGCCTTCACCGTCGCCATGCCGGTCAGGTAAGCCGTGCTGGAGGCATAGGAGCCGGAATCATAGGGCGATACGTCCGTGTCCACCCCATGAGGCACGATATTCTCCAGGTCGCAGCCAAGGCAGTCCGCCGCAATCTGGGCCAGGGTCGTGTCACAGCCCGTCCCCATATCCGCAGCGCCGATCATCATGGTGTAGAACCCGTCATCGTTAAGCTTCAGGGTAACGCCGGCCACATCACATTTGGAGATGGCAGATCCCTGCATGGACATGGCCACGCCCACAGAGCGCACCCTGCCGTTCCCCATGTCGCGGCAGGGGAATTTGTCATTCCAGCCCATCAGCTCCTTCGCTCTGGCCATGCAGCGGTCCAGAGCACAGCTTCTTGCCGTCTCCCCATAGTAAGCCGGCATCACGTCCCCCTCGTGAACCATATTCTTTTCCCGCAGGAGAACCGGATCCATATTCATCTTCCTGGCCAGCTCATTGACCGCCGATTCCACCGCGAATATTCCCTGGGTGGCGCCGTAGCCCCGGTAAGCGCCGGCAGACATGGTGTTGGTATATACCACGTCATAGTGGAACCGGTAAGCCTTCGGCGTGGAATAAAGCGGGATGGATTTATGGCCTGACAGCCCGACTGTGGTGGGGCCGTGCTCGCCAAAGGCGCCCGTATTGGACAGGGTATAGACCTCAATCGCCTGGAAAATCCCGTCCTGATCTGCGCCCAGGCGCACATGCACCTCCATCTCGTGACGGGGGGATGAGGCAATCTGGGACTCATAGCGGGTATAGATCATCTTGGCCGGCTTTCCCGTCTTCCAGGTGACAAACGCCGGATATACCTCGGAAACCACCGTCTGCTTCGCGCCGAAGCCGCCGCCGATTCTGGGCTTTATGACGCGCACCTTTGACTTGGGTATATCAAGGGCATGAGCCAGGATCCTTCTCACATGGAAGGGCACCTGGGTGGAGGACGTGACAGTCAGGCGTCCGTAGGGATCCATCACCGCAAACGTGCGGAAGGTCTCCATCATGGCCTGCTGATTCGCCTTTACGTGATAGGTTTCCTCCACCTTATACGCGCACCCCTCCAGAATCCCGTCCACATCTCCGTTCCCGTCATCGCCGGAGGCACAGAGATTGCGCCGGTTGTCCGCGCCCACCGGACAGAGGCTTTTCCAGTTGTCCTCCGGATGCACCAGCACAGGATGATCCTTTGCGCTGCGGAAATCCAGCACCGCCTCCAGCTCCTGATACCGGATCTTAATGGCGCGAAGCGCCCGGTCCACCGCCGCTTCACTCTCCCCGGCCACAATAGCTGCCGCATCGCCCACAAACCTCATGCGGCGATCCAGAAGCAGCCGGTCATAGGGACTGGGCTCCGGATAGGTCTGACCGGCCATGGTGAACCGCTTCTGCGGCACATCCTTCCAGGTATATACCGCCGTAACGCCGGGAAGCGCCAGCGCCTTCGACGCGTCAATTTCCTCGATCCATGCGTGGGCATAGGGGCTTCGCAGCACCTTTACAATCAGACAGTCCTTCGGCGCAATATCATCCGTATAAACCGGTTTGCCGCCAAGCAGCGCGGCAGAATCCTTCTTGGCCACGGAGCTTCCTACATATGTTCTCTTTCCGTTCATTCTGCCGGCGCCTCCTTATCCCTGTTTAAATATTTTTCAATGGCGCGCATCTGCGCCATATATCCGGTGCACCGGCAGAGATTGCCGGCCAGATACTCCCGGATCTCAGCGTCCGTCATGTGATCCGCCTGACGCTCCATGGCCAGCACGTTCATGATCAGTCCGGGACTGCAGAAGCCGCACTGATCCGCTCCCTCTGCCGCCATAAACTGTCCGAACTGCTCCGCCTCCTTTTGAAGCCCCTCCAGGGTCGTCACCTGACGGCCATCCGCACGGGCAGCCAGCACAGAGCAGGAAAGCACCGGCTTTTCATCCATCCATACAGTGCAAAGCCCGCAGTTTGAAGTCTCGCAGCCCCGCTTTACACTATAGCAGCCCAGCTGCCGCAGAAGATCAAGCAGCAGCGTATCCGGCTCGATCACAGCCGTCTCCAGTTTTCCGTTCAATGTAATCTGTACCTTCATCTATACATCCTCCCTGCCAAGCTGCTCCATCAGCCGTCTTACATATACGCCGGCCAGGTATTTTCTGTAATCCGCACCGGCACGCATATTGTCCCCGTAGGTGAACAGCTCTGCAGCGCGGACGGCCTGCGTCTGATAATCCTCCTCAGTCACAGGCAGAACCTCCAGCCGGGCCTTCGAGGGCCTGGCGCCCACAGACACATACCACCGGCCGTCCTTTTTGGCCACGGCGCAGGCGATCACCGGAAAATCCGTCTTTGCCTGGCGCTGAGACGCATAGGCGGCTTTTCTTCCATCCTTTTTGATAACAACTCTCACAAGAATGTCCCTGTTATAGGGCATCCGGGCAAACTCCTCCAGAGGAACCATACCGCCGTGATACAGCTCCACCCAGGTATCCAGCATCATCATGCAGGTCAGAATATCTGAAAAACCATATCTTCCGAAAATGCTTCCGCCCACAGTGGCAGTATTCCTGAACTGGGTTCCCACAATATGTCTGGTGCATTCCCGGAATACTCCGTCAAACACACGGTTCAGTCCCTCATGAAGCTCCAGCGCCCGCAGGCTGCACATGCACCCGATGGAGAACTGGTCTGTTTCCTCCACGATCTGGTCCAGCCCCAGGCCGGACAGGTCGATGACTCCCGTTTTATAGTTGCTGCCCATCTTCAGCCACATCATTCCGCCCAGAAGCACATTTCCTCTCTTCTGATTCAGCTTGTAGGCCTGTTCCAGGCTTTCTGCCCTGATATATTCTTTTACATGGAACACCGTCTCTCACTCCCCTTTTCCTTTGTGTTTATTGTTTTGAAAAATACAGATCAAACAGGGTTCTTGCTATGGGCGCCGCCTCTCTTCCTCCGGAGCCGGCCTCCTCCACAAGCACCGTCACCACCAGCTTTGGATCCTCCGCCGGGGCGAAGCCTGTAAACCAGGCATGGCTTTCCTTCCCTGTCTCAAATTCTGCGGAACCGGTTTTTCCGGCTGCTGCATAGGCATCCGTCCGCAGGGCAGACGCCGTTCCCTCCGTCACTACCTGCCGCATCATCCCGGCCATGGTCTCAGCCTCCGCAGGAGACAGAAGCTCTCCCGAGGACGAAGGCAGAAATTTCTTTGTTTCCTCGCCTGCTGCATTCTCCACCCGGTCGATCACATAGGGCCTCATCAGAATGCCTCCGTTGGCTATGGCCGACGTGATCATGGCGCTGTGCATGGGCGTTATCTGGGTGTTTCCCTGGCCGATGGCCGTCTGAAGCCGCTCCCAGTCCGAGGCGCCCTCCCCCATGGCATAGGAGCTTTTGCTGTAAGCCAGCGCCAGCGGAAGCTCCCTGTTGAAAAGAAGCCTCCCCGTCATATCCCTCATTCCCTTCAGATCAAGCTTCAGTCCCAGACTGGCAAAGGCGCCGTTGCAGGAATTGGCAAAGGCCTGCTCCAGATTCTGATGTCCGTGGGCGCTGCCGTGATAGCAGGAAATCGTGTAGTCACCATATTCATAGCTTCCATCACAGTCAAAGCTAAACTCTCTCCAGGTATCCGGATTCTCCCGCATGTATTCCAGGGCTGTCACAATCTTAAAGGTGGAGCCCGGAGGGTACACGCCCTGGGTCGCCCGGTTCAGCAGCTGGGCCTGGGTGTTATCTCCCGATATCAGACTTTCCCATTCCTCTCCCAAATGATTGGGATCATATCCCGGCCGGGAAACCATGGCCAGAATCTTCCCTGTGTCCGGCTCCATTACCACCACAGCGCCCTTTCTGTCTCCCAGCGCGTCCGAAGCCGCCTGCTGCAGATCCGGATCCAGGGTTGTCACCACATTATCGCCGACATTTTTAACATCGGAAAGCTCATTGACCGTCCGTTCCACCAGATTCACATGAGACGACAGCAGGTAAAAATTGGCCAGGGACTCGATCCCTGTCTTTCCATGATCTGAATAACCGACCACATGGGCAAACAAAGCTCCATAGGGATAGCTTCTTGTCTCCGTCCCATCCTCTCCCACAACCGTCTCCGCCAGCACACGTCCGTCGCTGCTTAAAATCTTTCCCCGCAGGATCCTGTCTGAAAAGCTGTCCAGCCTGGCATTGTAGGAATTATTGATTACCGTCTCGCTTTTCACCTGAAGGAAATATCCAAAATATCCCAGCAGGCACACAAAGATTCCCGCCAGCACATAGGTGACCGCCAGAATGCTTTTGTTTGCCCCTGGATTCGGCTCATGATTCTTCATAGTCCTCCTCATCGTTCTGCTTCAGAATATAAAGTCCCTGAATCACCCCAAACAAAATAAAGGTGCCAAACACAGAGCTTCCCCCATAGCTTACAAGAGGAAGCGTCACGCCGGTGGAGGGAATGAACTTTGTCACTCCGCCCACGGTGAGAAACACCTGCACCGCATACACCACGCCCAGTCCAAAGGCGATCAGCTTATAAAACATCGCCTGCATCCGCACCGCGATC
>JAUNGW010000150.1 GCA_030524245.1 Eubacteriales bacterium | reverse complement strand
CCACTCCGGAAGCAGCCACTCCGGCGGCAATTCCGGAAATGCCGGACAGTCCGGAAACAACGGGCAGACCGGCGGCCAGGACAGTGGAAATCAGGATGGCCAGAATGGTGGAAACCAGGGCGGTCAGGACAGCGGAAACCAGGGCGGCCAGGGAGGTCAGGATGGCGGAAGCGAGACGCCGGAGACCAAAACCGTGCTTGTGGAAAACCAGACCAGGATCGTGGATCTTGGATGGAGCCAGTTTGTAACAGTTTCCTTTGCAAAGGGATATTCTCTGGCAGACTGCAGGGTAACCATTGACGGAGTGGATGTGACAAAGGCGTTCACAAAGGTGGACGATGAGGGCACGATAGCGAAGTGGGAGCTGACAGATCTGGATCCGGCCCAGCTGACGGTGGAGGCCAGTGACGGAGCGTCGCAGACCGTCCGCTTAAGTGGCAATACCTCGGCGAAGGCGCCGCAGGTTATTACGGAATCCACAGCGGCGCCGGCATTTCTGGCCCATGGTTCCGTGTATGTATGGGATTATCATCAGACCAATTATGACGCCAACGGAAATGTGCGCCGTCATCCCTCAAAGACAACCTTTGCTCTTGGAGAAAAGAAGGATGAAATCAAATATTATGCGCCGGACGCGGAGCTGACGGAGGATAAGAGCAACGTCTACGGCGTCGGCGGAGAAGCAGTCATCATGTTTAACTACTCCACCGAGGCGGAAAAACAGTGGTTTGATGAGATCAGCGATGTGGATCTGGTGTCATCATCCGCGGGAAATCCGTCTCTGAATGAAAATCTGCTGTATGAGAAGACAACGGCGGATCACTATGGAAGTACCGTAGGCATGATTACAGTGCCGCTGGGACAGAGCAATTTCTATTCCAACGGCAGGTATTATCTCCGGGTGAAATCCGGCGGAAAGGGCGCGCTGTTCCCGATCCATGTGATCAACGGAACGGCTCCTTCCATGAAGCTTAGCGAAGCGGGAAGCATCAAGAGCGGACAGAACGTGCATTTTGACGTGGAAAATATGACGACCGGCGCCACTATGCCCGTGTATAAGGTGGAGCTGACCGGGCCGGATGGAACCGTGCAGGAGCTGGAGATGATCCGCGACTGGTATTTCTACGGTTCGAGCTTCGTTCTTTACAACGATGTGGATGCTGAAAACGGACGGAACAATATCCCCACCCCGGGCTGGTATACCATCACAGTATACGCTGACGGCTTCAAGAACATGAGCGCGTCGTTCCGGGTAGGCTCAGCTGACAGTCCGGCAGCCGCAATGCTTTACGGAGTGGACGCCATTTCCAGCGCAAGCCTTGGCGGAGGCGGCGGAACCGGGGATGGAGACGGTTCCTCCGGCGGCGGAACCACCATGCAGGCGGATCTTCGTTTCGACGGTGATCTGCTGATCAATGCGCTGCTTCTGGATGAGCTGGGAGCAGAGAACAGCTATGCATCTGACATCGCTTCCCGCTGGCTGGAGGATATGTCCGGCTACGATGCGGTAATCGGTGAGGATGGAACCACTCTTTATGAATTTACGGACTACCGCAATGCGGTTGAACAGGCAAATTTCAATGGAGAATATCTGAGCTTTGCGGAGTATGCGGCCAGCGGCAGTGCGGTAACCACGGAAAACCGTCCCTACGCGGTGAAAGAGGTGCTGGAGGACAACCTGCTGGGCGAGACGCAGATGAGCGGATCCTGGATCGGCAAGGACGCGCCGGAGCTCAGCCTGGAGGATGCAGACGGAAATGCCCTGACAGAAGCAGTGGAGGGCGAGGCCGTGCGGTTTGGCTGCGGGGATGAGACCTATCTGCAGCTGATCGGCGAGGCAGCGAAGATCTACGTAAACGGCATCACCTACCAGACCCTGGACAAGAGCAAGTACCAGGTGGAGAATGGACAGCTGATCTTTGACGCTTCCGTATTTGCAGTTGGAAAGAATTCCTTCGCGGTCAGCCTGGATGGCTATCAGGAGAACAAGAAGGAGTTCACGGTAGCGAAGACGCTGGGCGACGCAACTCTGACAACAGAGGGCGAGCTGACGGCAGGAAATGCTGTGACCATCGTCTGTGCAGATGAAAACGGAGATATGTTCCAGCAGACTCTGACCATTCAGCTGAAAAAGCCGGACGGCAGCGTGAAGACCGTTCTGCCTGACGGACAGGAAAGTGTTTTTGAAAAAACCGGATATGAGACAGACGGCAATAAGCTGATCCTGGGTAAGGATCTCTTTAAAGATCCCGGAACCTATACGCTGACCGTATATGCCGAGCACTACGATGCGCAGACTCTGACCTTTGAAATCGCAGATGGAGACATCGGCGGAGGGGAAGAAGGCGGATTGGAGCCGCCGCAGGATGAGCCGGAGGTATCAAAGTTTATGGGCGATTACAGCCTGACCTTTGGATCTGGAAATGATGCCTGGATGAAGGCCATTACCGGCGTAACTGTTAATGATAAACCTTATGAAAGAGGTTCGGTTTGGCATAATGAGAAATACTCTGTAGCTGTAACCGATGGAATCGTAACACTTGGTTCTGGCAGCTTCACAGAGGAAGTCAACAAGGTGGTTATCTCTGCAGACGGATACAGGAATCTTACGGTTTATGTTACAAGGGATGGAAAACTGGCGCCGGATGCAGGCGGAGAGAGCGAGATTAAGGTGCCGACAGAAGATCCGACAGTGACAACGGACATTTATGGTGATTACAAGCTGACCTTTGGATCCGGATATGATGACTGGATGAAGGCAATCACCGGTGTGACTGTTAATGATAAAGATTATGGAAACGGTCTTGTTTGGAATAATGAGAACTATAGTGTAAGCAGTACAACCGATGGAATCATAAGCCTTGGTTCCGGCGGCTTTACAGAGGCTGATAACGTGGTTGTGATCTCTGCAAAGGACTGTGCAGATGTTACGGTTTACATTGAAGGCGATGGAAGCTCAGAGCCGGAGATTGGCGGTGATGAGGATCTTAAGCTGCCGCCGCAGAATGAGCCGAAGGTATCAAAGTTTGCGGGAGATTATAGTCTGGAATATGGTATGGACAATGAGGCCTGGAGTGAATCTATCACCAGAGTGACTGTCAACGGAGATACATACGAGCAAGGTATGGTTTGGAATAATAAGAAGTATTCTGTACTGACAACGGATGCAGCCATAACGCTTGGTTCTGGCAGCTTCACAAAAGACGTCAACAAGGTTATCATCTCCGCCGACGGATACGAGGATCTCACACTCTACCTGACAAGCAGCGGCGCTCTGACGTCAAAGCCGGCAGGTGCAGAGGCAGTGACCGATGAGCTTAAGCTGCAGGAGGATGCGCTTCTGCCGGAGAACCAGACCGGAAAAGAGGACGAAGCTCTGCCGGAGGAGCAGACCGGAAAAGAGGAAGAAACTCTTCCGGAGGCCGATTCCAGCGTGAACAGTGAAAGCCAGCCAGAAGAGGAGGAAATTCCCTCTGAGGAGGAAATCCCATCAGAAGACGAAACTCCGTCGGAAGATGAGGAGCTGTCCGGGGATAAGGGCGTGTCAGGCGAGGAAAACGTAACGGAGGACGAGACTCAGACTGAGACAGAGGAGCCGTCCGGGGACGGTCAGCTGCCGGAGGATGAGATCCAGACGGAGGACGCGGCTCAGCAGAAGGACGAGATCCAGCTGGAGGATGAAACAGAGTCCGGCGATAACGGCTTGGCAGAGCAGGAGTCTCCGGAGGAAGACAAGGCTTCGGACGAGACTGTGCCGGAGGATGCGAACGATTCAGAAGAGACAGCAGTTTAACAGAACGCGGAGGCATCAGAAAAGACAAAGGTTTAACAGAAAACGGGAGATCAGCAGGAATCTGATACCTTCATAAGAATAACAAAATCCCGGCGGAGCCAGCTGTGTACGTCACAGCGGCTTCGCCGGGTTTTCTGTATTACAGAAAAAGGCCTGATTATCTGTTTTTGTCCTTCATCCGCTTAATCACCTTAAGCCGGGTAAATTCCTCCCGGTCCTTCTCCTCCAGGGAATTGCTGATGCTTGTCACCAGATTCTGATAGGTGGGAAGGGTGATGTTTTTCAGGGCGTTGGCCCGCTTCTGGGTTTTGCGGATGCTGGCAGCCAGCCGGTAGGCGGAGGTTTCCACCATGGAGAGGCGGACGGTCAGCTCCTTTACCTTCTCAAAATGCATTCTGGCCTCGTCCAGAGACTCGGTGGTGCTGTAGAAGGCGTAGGCCAGCTTCGGCCAGTCCGGGGAGGACTGAACCAGAGGAATTTCCGTACCCATAATGCTGCGGGTCTTGATGCGGATCGAATCATCCACGGGGACGGAGGCGGCGATATCCTGGACATAGCTGATGCCCATTTCGATATTAGCCTTCTGCAGCGCCTGATAGGCGGCGGTGAAGGTGGAATCGATCTCCGTCTGAATGTCCTTTGCCTGGCCGATCAGTCCCATCAGCTCCCGTAGCAGGATGTTCCGCTTCTTGTCCATCAGCTCGTAGCCCTGGCTGGCCAGTGCCAGGGAATTCTTGGCCAGAATCAGATTCCCCTTTGTGGGAAATGTATTTGGATTCATGAAAATCCCTCCTTACCCCTAAACAGCTGCGGCTGCCACCGTGGCTTCAGACGGCGCCGCGGCGCTGTCGTCCTTTTCCGGCGTGGTGGGCTGATAGTACTGATCCAGGATCCTGGTGTCGATCCGGTCCAGCTCCTCTCTGGGCAGCAGGCCGAGAAGCTGCCAGCCGATTTCCAGGGTTCGTATAATATCCCGGTTGTCCTGCGGATCCTGGCCGACAAACCGCCGCTCAAATTCCCGGCCGAACACCAGATACTTTTTGTCCAGCGGTGAAAGCTCGTCCTCGCCGATGACGGAGGCCAGGGCTCTGGCGTCTCCCACCTTCGCGTAGCAGGAAAACAGCTGGTTGGCTACCGCCTGGTGGTCGGCTCTGGTGAAGCCCTCGCCGATGCCGTCCTTCATCAGACGGGACAGGCTGGGCAGCACG
>JAUNGW010000149.1:3760-5007 GCA_030524245.1 Eubacteriales bacterium | reverse complement strand
GTCCCGTCTGCGGCGTAGGAAAGGAGAACTTCGTGCCCGTGGAGGACGAGGACATCAGCTATCATAATAATACAAAGGATCTCTACGCCATCATCGGAAACGGAGCGGCGGGTCTTAACGCGGCGAAGGCCATACGGGAACGGGATAAGACGGGCTCTATTTACATGATTTCCAATGAGGAGTATCCTGCCTATAATCGCCCCATGCTCACCAAATCCCTGGTGGCCGGATTGGACGCGGAGCAGATCGCGGTGCAGGACGCTTCCTGGTACGAGGAGAACAATGTATGCCAGATCCTCGGAAAGAGTGTGACCTCCATCGACACGAAGCAAAAGGAGATCCACACGGCAGACGGAGCGAAGTTTAAGTACGACAAGCTGATTTACGCCCTGGGATCCGAGTGCTTTATCCCGCCCATTCCGGGATCGGAGCAGCCGGAGGTCATCGCCATCCGCCGTCTCTCCGATACGCAGAAGGTGACGGAGCTTCTGGAACAGACGAAGGAGGCCGTAGTCATCGGCGGCGGCGTGCTGGGACTGGAGGCTGCCTGGGAGCTTAAAAAGGCCCACTGCAAGGTGACGGTGCTGGAGCTCGCGCCCAGGATCATGGGACGCCAGCTTGACGCGGCGGCCGGAGAGATGCTGAAAAGCATCAGCGAGGCCCAGGGCATCGCGATCCACACGGGCGTGCAGATCGCGGCCATCGAGGGCGAGGGCCATGTGAGCGGCGTGCGCTTAGGCGACGGTCAGGTGATTCCGGCGCAGCTCGTCATCGTATCCTGCGGCGTCCGCGCCAATGCGGGAATCGCAAGGGAGGCCGGCATCGAGACAGATCGGGCGGTGGTTGTGAACAACCGCATGGAGACCAGCGCCGCGGACGTTTACGCCTGCGGAGACTGCGCCCAGTATCAGGGCGTCAACTACGCCATCTGGCCCCAGGCAGTAGAGGAGGGCAAGGTGGCCGGAGCCAATGCGGCAGGCGACATGCTGGAGTACAGCGGCGTGCCCGCGGCATTGACCTTCCACGGCATGAATACGGCTCTTTTCTCCATCGGAGACAACGGCACGAATCCGGATCTGATCTATAAGACTGTGGAATTCAAGGACGCGGCCAGAAAGCAGTACGAGAAGTTCTACTTCCTGAACAACCGCCTCTGCGGCGTGATTCTCCTGGGAGACGTAAGCCGTATGGGAGAGCTGACAGACGCGGTAGAACGCAAGGCATCGTTCGCGGAGCTGTTTAAGTAA
>JAUNGW010000149.1:0-3750 GCA_030524245.1 Eubacteriales bacterium | reverse complement strand
CTTTGGCTTGGGGACGGTTTTTGTGGTATTGCACAAAAATAATTAAAAATTCCACGGAATATCTCACAAAAAAGCAAGAGGTTCTTGACTTATTCAAAAAAGAAAACTATAATAGCCTTATAATTAAAACGATTTAATAGAACAGGCGGAACGAATGACAGAGAGCAGAAAAAAAAGAGCCACCATGAAGGATGTGGCGCAGAGGGCGGACGTGACCATAGGCACCGTATCCCATGTGTTGAATGGGACGGCTCCCATCTCCCAGGAGACCAGGGAGCGGGTGCAGGAGGCCATAAAAGCCTTAAATTACGTGCCAAATCTGGCCGCCCGGAATATGCGGCGAAGAGAAAACCGGCAGATAGGCCTTCTGATCCCGAAGCTTACCAACAATTTCTACGCCCGTATCGCAAACGCGTTTATGGACGAGGCGAACAAAGAGGATTACACTGTCTTGATGCTGAGCTACGAGTATTCCCTGGAGCAGGAGAGAAGGGGTATCTACAGCCTGGTGCAAAATGATGTGGAAACGATTGTCATCGCCAATGGTTCAGACGATGAGGTTTATATACAGGAGCTGTTGGACAAGGGAATCCACGTGATTCTGGCTGACCGCCGAAGCCATATGAAAGGCGTCTCCTATGTGGCCTATGATAATTGTAAGGTCATGAGGCAGGCGGTGGAATTTCTGAAGAAGAAGGGCTACGCCTCCGTAGGCTATCTGACGGAGCCCCTGACCATCGACAATCTGACGGAGCGGTTCTCAGGGTATCGGCAGGGACTGGAGGCGTGCGGCTATCCCTTTCGGGAGGAGCATATTTTTGAATCGGCGGCTTTTCGGCAGGATCATCTGAAAAACGGCTGCCAGTACATGGAGAAGCTTTTGGCCTCCCGGAGGAGGGAGGAGCTTCCGGACGCCTTTATCGCCTCCTCGGATCTTCTGGCCATCGGGGCCATGAAGGCCATCCTCGGGGCCGGGTACCGCATTCCTGGAAACTTCGGCATTGTGGGCTGTGATAATCTGGCCATATCGGCCTACGTGCAGCCGGCGCTTACCACCATCTGTCAGGATCGGGAAAGACTGGGGCGGGAGCTGTGGAAGCAGGCCAGGGCTTACCGGGAGGGAGAAGAGGTACAGAACGTAATCCTTGATCAGACGTTGATTGTGCGGAGCTCCTGCTAAAAACACAGAACAAGGGGGTTCTGCCACTGTTAATTAAAACGTTTTAACAAACAAGAAACCGCAGGAATGAAGAAAAAAAGAGAGGAGCAGACATATGAAGACAATCAAAGACAAGCAGATACTGGTAGGCGCCGATTTCGCGGGCTTTCCGCTGAAGGAGGCGGTAGTGGAGCACCTGAAGAAAAAAGGCTGGACGGTGACGGACGTAGGCGTTCGCACAGGAGACGAGGAGGATACGGATCTGATGTTTCACCGGATAGGCCTGCGGGTAGGAGCCATGATTTCCGAGAAGGAATTTGAGCGGGCCCTGATTTTCTGCGGCACGGGCATGGGCATCCATATCGCGGCCAGCAAGTGCCCGGGCGTTCACGCGGGCGTGGTGGAGAGCGTGCCGGCGGCCCTTCGGGCCATCACTGGCAACGGGGTGAATGTGCTGGCTATGGGAGCCTTCTATGTGGCGCCTCAGATGGGCAAGGACATTGCGGATGCTTACCTGACCCACAGCCTGGGAGACGGCTATGAGTGGTGGCCCAATTTCTATGAGTTTCACAAGCTGGCCATAGACGAGCTGGACGCCTTCGATTATGCGGCATATAAGGCCAATGGCTTCCGGCTTGAGCATCTGGGGGACTACCCTCTGGAGCTGATGGATAACCCCAATATCTGACGATATCTGAAAAAGAGGCAGGAGCGCAGTCTCCTGCCTCTTTTTCCAGCTCGTATTTCTCGTATATGTTTAAGATAACTTCCAGAGCGAAACTGTTGCGATTTTTTACAGGCTTATGTATACTAAAGGAGGATATCGATGCAAAAAGTGGGCGCTTGTATCGGACTTTGCAATGGTTGACATCCCATATCAATTCTGGGACAGGTCAGAAGGTTCAGAAATTGGAGAAATGGAATTGGAGAGATGGGGTAAGGTTTCTGTAATCGTACCGGTTTATAACAGCGAGCAGTGGCTGAGACAGTGTTTAGACAGTATGATTGGGCAAACGTACAAGGAATTGGAAATTATAGTGGTTGATGATGGTTCAACGGATCATAGCTTCGACCTGTGCTGCCAGTACGCGGAACGTGACAGGCGGGTGCAGGTATACAGGAAGGCCAATGGAGGCGTGTCCTCCGCCCGCAATTACGGATTGCGGCAGGCAGCGGGCGATTGGGTTATGTTTGTTGATCCGGATGACTGGCTGGAACGGGAGGCTGTGGAAGAGGCAGCTGCGGAAATGGCCTCGGGCGGGGACTTTTGCTTTTGCAACTATTATCTGTGCTATGCGGAGACGAAAAAAGAGCAGCCGGAGTTATATATCCGTACCATTACGAGAGAGGAATGGTACTGTGCGGTAATATCCGGATGGAAGGGAGATTTCTGTCTGGGTTCTCTCGGGGGGATCGGGGGCAAAGTATTTGACCTTCGTGTGATCAGAGAAAATGAGATTCAATTCAGGGAAGATCTGTACCTTGGTGAGGACGGATTATTCATTCTTCAGTATTCGCGTTTCATAAAAACGCCAAGAGTGCTTGCGCGGGCGAAGTACAATTACAGGATAAGGGAGAATTCGGCGTCAAGACGGTATAAACCAGATTTAAGGGAGCAGCTTATGCTCCGGTTTGAGGGAGTTCGGGAGTTTATCGAAAAAGAGGGCTTAGAGGAGTCGCGGAACCTGCAGATCGCGCTGGCGCTCTTATCATGGGGGAGCTTTCATGTGCTGATTCATAATGCCAGACGCAGGCCGGAAGAAAAGCGGGACAGAGCAGAGCTTTGCAAAGATGCGATTTGGTGGCAGGAGCGGTATGGGCGGTATATGAAATGTCTGGCGACAGCCCGAAAACAGACTCGCCGGTTTATCTGGTTAAAGTATGCGTTGGTAGGATGGCTGCCGGTTTCCGCGCTGTGCCGTGTGGCGATAGCGCGTGACAAGTGGAGGGAAAGGCGAAAATGAGCGGGGACGGAACAAATCATGGGGGAAGATAAACAAATCAGTGTTGTGATACCCGTCTTTAATACGGAGCCCTATCTGGAGCGCTGTGTCGCGAGCCTTGACCGGCAGACGTGCAGGGAGATCGAGATTCTGCTGGTGGATGACGGCTCTTCTGAAAGCTGCGCGCGGCTATGCGATCGGTTGGCGGAGGCGAGTGAAAAAATCCGTGTTTTCCATAAAACAAATGGAGGGGTATCGTCTGCCAGAAATATGGGAATTGAATATGCGTCGGGGAAATATATCCTGTTTGTGGACAGCGACGACTGGGTAGAGGAAGATTACTGCGAGCGCTTTTTGCGGGCGCAGGAAGCGTTTGGAGCGGATTGCTTTATCTGGTGCGGCTTTCAGCCGTTTACGGAAAAAGAAAATGGCCGAAGGGTGGTCTGTTCCAACCGGGAGTATGATGTGCGGAGACGTTCGGACATGATTGAACTGTTTAAACTCTGGCTATTGAATTCCCCCTTCAATAAGCTTTACAGCAGAAAGCTTCTGCTGGAGTCCGGGGTCAGAATGAGGCCGGATCTGTCGCTTGGAGAGGATCTGGTCTTTAATCTGGATTATCTGGATGCGCTGGGGGACAAACGGATC
>JAUNGW010000148.1 GCA_030524245.1 Eubacteriales bacterium | reverse complement strand
GCAGATATTTGACAGGCAAGCCGTTATGAGCAAGCAGGCCGATCAGGCCGGATTGTGAATAAGCCGTGCTGTCTGTATAGGAGAATTATGACTGAAACATTATTGAAAGAGAGAAAAGACAAGCTTCTGGCGCTGATGAAGGATCCGGCTTATGTGCCTATGAAGTTGAAGGAGCTGGCCGTGCTTCTGGACGTACCCAGAGAGCAGAGAGAGGAGCTTCGGGAGGTTTTGGAGGCCCTGGTTCTGGACGGGGAGATCAGTCTGTCCAGACGGGGCAGGTACGGCCGCCCGGAGACGCTGACTCTGACCGGCATTTTCTGCGGGAATGCCAGGGGCTTTGGCTTTGTGACCGTGGAAGGCCGCGATCAGGATATCTATATTCCGGCGGATAAGACGAAGGATGCCATGCACGGGGACACGGTCTCTGTTGCGGCAGAGCCGGGAAAATACGGCAGGCGGCCGGAGGGAGCCGTTTTAAAGGTGCTGGAGCGGGCCAATAAAACCCTGGTCGGCTATTACCAGAAAAGCAGGCATTTTGGATTTGTGGTTCCGGATAACCAGCGGATTGCTGAGGATATTTTCATTCCGGAGGGGCAGGATATGGGCGCCGTCACAGGCCATAAGGTTGTGGTGAAGCTTACGGAATACGGTGGAAACCGCAGGAAGCCGGAAGGGGTGATCACAGAGATCATCGGCCATGTCAATGATCCGGGCACGGATATTTTATCTATTGTGAAGGCCTACGGGCTGCCGGAGGAGTATCCGCCGGAGGTGATGGAGCAGACGGCCCGCCTGCCGGAGGAGGTGACGGATGCGGAGCGCCGGGGAAGGAAGGATCTGCGGGACTGGCAGACAGTGACCATAGACGGTGAGGACGCCAGGGATCTGGATGACGCCATTACCATCAGCAGGGAGGAATTTGGATATCGGCTGGGGGTCCATATTGCGGATGTGAGCCATTATGTACAGGAGATGTCGCCCCTGGACGAGGAGGCGCTCCGGCGTGGAACCAGCGTATATCTGGTGGATCGGGTGATCTCCATGCTGCCCCATAAGCTGTCCAATGGGATCTGCTCCCTGAATGAGGGCGTGGATCGGCTGGCCCTGAGCTGTGTGATGGATATTGACAGCCAGGGGCGTGTGCTGGGCCATGAGATTGCAGAGACCGTGATACGGGTGGACCGGCGGATGACCTACACGGCGGTGAATGCCATTGTGACGGATCGGGATCCGGCGCTTATGGAGGAGTATGCCGGCTTTGTGGAGATGTTCAGTCTGATGAAGGAACTGGCGGATATTCTGCGCCAGAAACGGCATATGCGCGGTTCCATAGATTTTGATTTTCCTGAGACAAAGATCATACTGGATGAGAAGGGCAGGCCGGTGGATATTAAGCCTTATGAGCGTAATGCAGCGACCAGAATCATTGAGGACTTCATGCTGATGGCCAATGAGACCATAGCAGAGGATTATTTCTGGCAGGGTGTGCCGTTTTTGTACAGAACCCATGATAATCCGGATCCAGAGAAGATGAAGCGGCTGGGGACCTTTATCAATAATTTCGGCTACAGCATCCGGACCCAGCAGGGAGAGGTGCATCCGAAGGAGCTGCAAAAGCTTTTGGAGCGGATCGAGGGAAGCGAGGAGGAGGCATTAATCAGCCGTCTGACCCTGCGTTCCATGAAGCAGGCCAAATATATGCCCGCCTGCAGCGGACATTTCGGGCTTGCTGCAAGGTATTACACGCATTTCACCTCGCCTATCCGGCGGTATCCGGATCTGCAGATTCACCGGATTATTAAGGAAAATCTCCGGGGCGGACTGACAGAGAAGCGGATCAGCCATTATGATAAGATTCTGACAGGGGTTTCCATCCAGTGCTCGGCTACGGAGCGGCGGGCCGATGAGGCGGAGCGGGAAACCATAAAGCTGAAAAAATGTGAGTATATGTCCCGGCGGATCGGACAGGAGTTTGACGGCGTTATTTCCGGAGTGACAAACTGGGGCTTTTACGTGGAACTGCCCAATACGGCAGAGGGGCTGGTGCGGGTCAGCGACCTGCACGGCGATTACTATCTGTTTGACGAGGAGCGGATGGAGCTGCGGGGAGAGATGACCGGCAGAGCCTGGAAGCTTGGGCAGAAGGTGCGGGTGGCCGTGACAGGGACGGACCGGCTCACCAGAACCATCGATTTTCTTCCCGTGAGGGAGGAGGACAGGAAGGAGCAGGAACGTGAAGGATTCCATTAAGCTGGTTGCCAACAACAAAAAGGCATGGCATGATTATTTTATTGATGAGAAGGTGGAGTGCGGCATTGAGCTGTTTGGAACGGAGGTAAAATCCATCCGGATGGGGCACTGCAGCATTAAGGAGGCATTTGTGCGCATCGACAAGGGGGAGGTGTACATCTACGGCATGCACATTAACCCTTATGAGAAGGGCAATATTTTCAACAAGGATCCGCTGCGGCCGAGAAAGCTTCTGCTGCACCGGCGGGAGATCGATAAGATGAACGGAAAGATCCGGGAAAAGGGCATTGCCCTGGTTCCCCTGCAGGTGTACTTTAAGGGAAGCCTGGTGAAGGTGGAGATCGGTCTGGCACGGGGCAAGAAGCTCTATGACAAGAGAGAGGATAAGGCGAAGGCGGATATCAAGCGGGAGGTTGCGCGGGAGTATAAGGAGAAGCTGAGATAATCTTGAAGTAAAGGTAATTCTGTGCGAACACCTACGACAGCACGAGACTGGTGCTGGTGGCAAGAAAAAAAGGAAAAACAGCTCAATAAGAGAAAATAAAGACATTGTCTCTTTGATTTAATTGATATATAATACATAGAACAGATGAAGAACATCTGTCAATAATTATGTCAAAAATAATGCAGAGAGGAATGACGGGAATATGAGCAGATTATCACGGGTTTTTCTTGTACTTGCAGGTGTACTGCTGATAGCAGCAGGTGTTTTTTGCATGAACCATGAAGAGGCGACGCTTTTGTCTGTGGCGTTTCTGCTTGGCTTTTTCATGATGCTTTCCGGAATTATAGAGCTCTTTATGTATGCGAAGGAGCGGAAGATTATGAAGGGCGCCGGGTGGGTGCTGCTGGATGGCATTGTGACGGTGCTTTTGTCGGTCTTATTAATTGGGAATCAGGCGTTTACGCTTTTGTCGCTGCCATTTATGTTTGCTATGTGGCTGTTGTTTTCCGGGGGCTTCCGGTGTGTCAGCGCCTTTGAACTGAAAAAGGCCGGAGTCTCCAACTGGGGCTGGGTCATGTTCATGGGAATTATCCTTATTCTGGGCGGTTTCCTTGGAATGATGAATCCTCTGGCCAGTATGCTGGCGATTGGATGGATGGTTGGCTTCAGCCTGATATTTGAAGGGGTTGATACCATCATCTGCGGACTTGTTTCGGGAAGCGCAGTCTGAGACAGGAATCTGACATAGGTTATATCAGCCATGCCGCAACGGCATATGAAAAATAAATTTCTGCCATTGATTTTACGCCCCGCAGGGACTATAATAACCATTAATTACTTTACACAAAGCAGGCGTACAGCCTGTGGAACGGAGGAGCTTGAGATGGAGAAAAAGAACCTGGACTGGGGCAATATCGGATTCAACTACATGCCTACAGATATGCGCTATGTGGCAAACTATAAAAACGGGGCGTGGGACGAGGGCGGCCTGACCGCAGATGCCACGGTGGTGATCAACGAGTGCGCCGGTATTCTTCAGTACTGTCAGGAATGCTTTGAAGGCCTGAAGGCTTATACCACGGAGGACGGTCATATCGTGACCTTCCGCCCGGATCTGAACGCGGAGCGTATGATGGATTCCTGTGCCCGGCTGGAGATGCCGCAGTTTCCGAAGGAGAGATTCCTGGATGCGGTGGATCAGGTGGTGCGTGCCAATGCAGCCTGGGTTCCGCCCTTTGGCAGCGGCGCAACCTTCTATCTGCGCCCCTACATGTTTGCGTCCGGTCCGGTGATCGGTGTAAAGCCGGCTGACGAGTATCAGTTCCGCCTGTTCGGAACCCCGGTTGGTCCGTACTTTAAGGGCGGAGCCAGACCGCTGACCATCTGCGTCAGTGATTTCGACCGGGCGGCGCCTCACGGAACAGGCCACGTAAAGGCCGGCCTGAACTACGCCATGAGCCTTCATGCCAATGTAACGGCTCACAGCGCAGGCTATGATGAGAATATGTTCCTGGATCCGGCTACAAGAACCTATGTGGAGGAAACCGGCGGAGCGAACTTCCTGTTTGTAACGAAGGATGGCGAGGTTGTGACTCCAAAGTCAGATTCCATTCTGCCGTCCATTACCAGAAGATCGCTTGTCTATGTGGCGGAGCATTATTTAGGTCTTAAGGTCACTCAGCGCCCGGTGAAGCTGTCAGAGCTGTCTGATTTTGCGGAGTGCGGACTTTGCGGAACGGCAGCAGTGATTTCGCCGGTAGGCAGGGTTGTGGATCATGGCAGGGAGATCTGCTTTGCAAGCGGCATGAATGAGATGGGACCGGTGACGAAGAAGCTTTACGAGACGCTGACCGGTATCCAGATGGGCACCGTGGAGGCGCCGGAGGGCTGGATCCGCAGAATCCTCTAAGACTGGCATCGTAAATTGCCATGTAGCAGTCAGCGGCAGAGAGGCCAGGCGGCAAAAGTGCTGATTGACAATGCCGGCGCAGTTGTGGTATGATAAAATTCACCGGTGAGTCGCGGTGATCCAGTAAGGGCTTGTACTGGTTTCGACGGGGGTCATGCAGCTGGTGAAGCTATCCGCATGCGATGCGTCAAATGGCAAAATTAAAATTAAACGCTGAAGATAATTTAGCATACGCAGCCTAATGGCTGCTGTCAGACTTAGCGCACTCACACGTTAAGAACCTGGCATCGACTATGTGAGAAACGACATGCGTTAAGCTTTGCGCGCATGGGCGTATGATGAAGCTACTGAAACCGCGAGAGTGTCTGTTCCCGCGCGGCAGAGGGAATGTCAAACAACAGACTATGATAGTAGAAGAACAGGGAATTGGTTTTCGGACAGGGGTTCGATTCCCCTCAG
>JAUNGW010000147.1 GCA_030524245.1 Eubacteriales bacterium | reverse complement strand
CTTCTCTCCAGAGTATATCTTATCCGCCGCTGATGCGCTCAACGGACGCCCTCGCCAGAAGCTGGGCTATCTTCACTTATTTGTTTACAATCGTCTTTTCACTTAAAAATACTATACAAGTAGCATAATATAGACAATTTTGGAGAAAGTGGATATAATTATATCCATATCAAGGCATAGAGATCTCGGCCTATTACTTCAAGAACAAGGAAAATATAGAATTCAATTCAAACAAATCTCATGTGTCAGTCTCCCTGACGGTCTGCAGTCTTCGGGTGGATGGCAACGCTCTGTTCGACAGCTCGCCAGGGTATTCCTTGGAGAAAAATGTCACACTCCAAAAATTTGAATGACGCAAGAAGAGTCGGGCGGCCCACCACATCATCGGGCTTCTGGACAAGTAGACGGTATACGGCAGCGCCGTGAAGGATGCTGTGAACCTGGTGGAATATTCACCCTAGCCCAGGTGACAGAGCTGCTGGATCTGGCCATTGAGGATCACTGCGCCAGCTGCACGACCGCCCTGCCGAAATACAAGAACGAGAAGTTCTCGGATTTCAATCTGATGGATGTATCTGCGCTGAAATAAATTGCGGAAAGGAGCATTGAGAAATGGACATAGAAAAACTGCGAGAACAGCTATTGACAGAGGTATGCGCCGGAGCTTTTTCCGGTCTTGGCGCCATGATTTTGGACGAAGACCGCATTCAAAAAGCCGATGAAGAGGAACTGAAAGAAATCGCCGCCCAGTATGGTATCCGCTGATGGATCATACAGAGAGGCTGCCGCTCGAAGATGATCAACGGCGTGGCAGGCAGTATGATCGGATATAAAACAAACAGAGGACAATAATAAATCAAATGGAGGGATCATGAGATGCGTATGTATGGTGTTCCGGAGAGCGGAAAGCGTGTAACACTTGCAGACGGCCTGTGTCTGCACATTCCCTTCGGCGTAGCCTACGGGAAAGACGAGGACGGGAAGTACAACGTCGTCCGCTACCAGTCTGTCCCTGCGGGCTATCGGGACGGTGCATTTACAGTAGATGATGGGGAAGAGATCCAGTGGCGCATCAGCGGACTCCAACGGACAGCGGTCATTAATTTTGAGTCAGATGGTGTGGAACTTACTCCGGAGTCTGTGCGGGGCGCCATGCGGGAGAAAATCTGCGAGCTGGCGAAAAGCATGGTACAGGAGGACAACTCCACAGACGAGCCGTATGAATGGGGCTCCAGTACAAAGGTAGAGGAGACCGAAGGCGGCTTTGCGCTCCGCTCCAGTATCTCCATGAACGCCGCGGGCGGGAGTTATCAAATGCTGGAACTTCCAGATCATCTCGCCGGCGCAGTGGCAAAAAAGGGGGTCCAGCTCTTTGGCATAACGATGCATTTCAACTATTTATTCCTGGCAGTGGAAAATTGTCCGGAGGCTCCTTTGTTTTCCTCCATGCTCACTGTACCGGAAGATCCCGCCTTTTATCAAAAGACACTGATCCCCCTGCTGAGGACTGCGGAGCTGGAGAGCACGGGAAACCCTGACAAGGCCAAGAGACCCAAAATCGGCCGCGACGCCGCGCCGGTGGTGGAGAGTCTGGATTTTTCTAAGGGCGAGCGGGTGCCCACCGGTGAGTTCTCCATCCTAATCCCCGGCGGGATGTGCTGGTCCGACGAGATCAGCCCTGAGAGCAGGTATCTGAGTTGCGTCCCCTCGTCGGTCACCTTTGATGATCCGGATTGGGACGAAGTTTCGGCCATCAAATTCACCGTACAGACCGGGCAGAAGATCCCGGCCATCAAGGAAGAACTCAACAGCGCCGCCGGGGAGCAGGCGATCTTGAAGCTCTTGAAAAATATGACCGTTGCACAGCAGGGCGCAGCCAGTTCCGGTGTCGGAGACGTGGTCACGACCGCCCGGGACTCGGCATATTACATCTGCTATGAGCTGGCACAGGAAAATGAGATCGACTGCGTCTTTCGTTACTATCTCTTCAGCCAGAATTTTATCTATGTCGGAATGTACGTGGGATGGAAGGCGGAACTGAGGGACCCGGTGCAGCGGCACAGAGGGATCCTGGAGCAGTGGCTTGGTACCGTCCAATATGAGGGCAATTTGGAGGAAACGCTGATCCGTTACGGCAAGACGCAGTTTGGAGACTACGCCGCCGAGGACGGGCGGATCAATGCGGTGACCGTCGCCCAGCTGTTTTCCACCGACGTACTCTTTTTCAACGAGGACGATTTCAAAGAAACCGGCTTAAAAAACGGCATCCATATCAACGCCTTGAAGCTGGCGGAGCACCCCCTTCTGGAGGAGAAGCGGGATGTGCTGACACCGGAGATCGTCAGCCTCCTGCTGGAGCTGGATGCCGTCCCGGAGCTGCGGGTCCCCAAGGAGAGGCTGCACAAAAAGCTGATCCCCCTGTTGTTCAACGACCATGATGTTCCGCTCACCGGCATGACCATGATGAATCTGCTGGCGTACCACATGGTACACATCCAGGAAACCGGCTCGGACGACTACACTGTCATCATAGACCGCAACTTGGTGGCCGGCATTCCAGACGCATATCGCTACACGGCCGCCTTCCTGCGCCATCTGCGGCAGTACAACGGAAAGGACGAGGCCTTCACCGTAACCTTTGCCACGGCGGCGAATTTCGATTCTCCCATTCAAGGTGTACTTAAGCCGGTAGAGGGTGCGGCCAGGGGCGCCTGTCAGGTCCAGGTGGAGCGCGACGGCGGGATTCAAGAGCTGGAGCCGGAAGATCCGGACGGGCGGCAGGCGGAGGAACGCTCCATTCCGGAGCTGGAGCAAATGCTTCCTCCGGAATTCACAGCCAGGATGCGGACCTTTTCCGCCGATATCGCCTCCCGTCTGGCACGGCTCTGCAAGACACTGGAGACGAGCTCCTACGATGATCTGACCGATACGGACGATGTCCTGGACCGGGTGATGGGTCAGACCGGGGACTATGACCTGGGTTGGGGGATCTTCAACTTCTACAATGTCTTTGCGCTGGGCGCCCGGGATAACATATTCTCGTTCGTAAAAGAAGGGGAAAAGGACTTCTCACCCCCGGATGGCCCCAGCTATCGAATCGACGAACAATATGAGGAGTATGGGGAAGGCGACCCGGACTTCCGGCCGGACGAGTTTCCCAGGCAGTTGGCCGAGCACATCCGCGGGATTACGGAGGAAGAAATCTACCGGGCGCTTTTGGAGCAGGCGGCGGAGGCCAAAAGCAACGGCTACACCATCGCGGACAGGAAGCATATCCGTTTAAAAAAGCTACAGGCGGCGGAGGTCATAAGCAATGGCTGCACCATCACGGACGAGGCGCGTATCCGCCTGGAAAAGCAGAAGGAGACACTGCAAACGGTCCCCTTCGATCAGGTAAAGTCGGTGAAGGTAACCGGAAGCACCTTTGTCCTGACGGGAGAATTTGAACATTACGGCAATGACCGGGAGGCCGTCAAGACAAAGATCCAGACAAAAGGCGGCCGGGTCACTGGAGCCGTCAGCGGCAAGACCAACTACCTGGTAATCGGCGGCTATGGCGGCTTCGGCGAGCGGAAAATCGAGCAGGTCAAAGAGCATCGCGCCAAGGGCAAAGACGTGAAAATCATCCGGGAGGAGGAGCTGTTTGCCGCTTTGGAGGACAAGTCTGTCCAAAGCACTGCGCCGAAGCCCGCCGAAGACCCGAAGAAACCAGCGCCGCGCGTTTCCCAACCCGCTCCCGCAGAGAAAAATCCCACAAGGAAAGCGGCGGAAATCTTGAAGGGCAAGCGAGTCTCTCTCATGGAAAGTCTGAGCATCCTGCTCCCTGAGGGCGGGACTTGCCACCAGGAGGAAGATGGAACCTATTGCCTCAGCATCCCCATCACACTGCCAGATGGAAGCGAGGATGTTTGGAACATCCTTCACTTTGAGGCATTAGGAGCCATAGAGGACGCTTTTGCTGACACTGAAAAGGACAGCGATGACGGGGAAGGAACGGTCCTGACGGAGATTCTCCAAAGCATTGTTAGCAAAATGACAGCGGCGGAGAAAAAAGGCGATGCGGACGAGGCGGAGCTCCACATGGATCAGATGGGAGGGGACACCTATCAAGTCAGTATCTCCATGTCCAGCAGTGTGGCCGGCGGATCGGTCAAGCCCCTCAAACTCAGCGGCCAGAAAGGCGCAGTTGCGGTTGAGAAGCCAGTCACCTTGAACGGCAAAAGCTTGACGGTGGCACATTTGTTTGTCGCCGTCGGCAGCGGCCGGGATTGTGAACTATATAGGGGCGTGGTCCTTCCCGCCCGCCTGGAGGGAGATGCGTTTTACAACGGTCATCTGGTGTCTCTTCTGGACACCCTGGAGCTCACTTCTTCGGAAATAAAGAAACCTGCTCCGCTGGAGGAGCGAGGGGGAGGAAAGAAAAAGACCGCAGAAAAGGAACGCAAGCCGAAAGAAGCCAAAAAGCAGACGGAGGAGCGGCCGCAAAAGAACCATGCGCCAGAGGGCAAGCGGGTGGAAAAGGACATAGAAGCTGCCGCCCAAAGGGCCATTGACGAAACAAAGCAGGAGATTATTGATCAAGAGGCAAACATCCAACGGATCCAACAGGCAAGGGCAGAGGAGGCAGAAAAGCTCAAGTCCATCGGCTTTTTCAAATTTTCCCAAAAGGCCGCTGTAAGGGAAAAGCTCGCCCAACTGGACAAGGCGCTTGCAGACGAGCAGCAGAGGCTTCGGTCGATGAAAGCCGCAAGAATTGATAAGATACGGAAGGTCCTGGAGCAGCAGCCTCTTCCGGAACCCACAAGCTTCCATCAAGGTGCGGTAAGCGCCAGCAAAGGTGCAATAAGCGCCAGCAATGGAACCCGTGAGAAGGCCGAAGCGATTGCGAGCGTACTTTGTTTCGAGCCCATGACCCCTCAGGAAATCAACTATGCGCTGGGCACGGATTATACAGCGCTGCAAATAGCCAATGCGGTGAGGTACATTCCTGGCGCATCCACAGTGCATGTGTACCGGATCGTAGCCGATCAGAATGGGGACCCGGTACTAAAACAGCACACCGCATATTGTCTGTTCTGACCCAGTGCACTGCCTCCTCAG
>JAUNGW010000146.1 GCA_030524245.1 Eubacteriales bacterium | reverse complement strand
CTGCTCCATCTCCGGATCAGACGGGATATATTTGTTTCCGTTTTCCGGAATATCCGTCTTCTCCTCCATGTAAGCGATCAGTCCGGAAAAGTCATAGCCCTCCACGATCCGGCCAAAGGATGCGAACTCCGGATCCTTTACCGAATAGATCTTTACATCATTTACCTGATTTAAATGCTCTATCTTCATCACAGACCCCTTACAATTTTAATGGTTGCCCGCCAGTCTTCCTTGCCAAGGCCCTGCTTTAAGCCCATCTGATAAATCTCGTTTACATGCGCCTCGCCGGGCATCGCCACGCCGCATTCCTTTGCCAGATTCATGCAGATACCCACGTCCTTCGCCGCGTTTTCCAGAGAGAACGCCGTGGTGTAGTCCTCCGCCTCCAGCTTGGGCGCCTGGCCGTCCAGATAGAAGTTCTGCGCTCCGCCGTAGGAAATGGCCGTCGCGAAATCGCTGACGGACACGCCGTTCTTTCTCGCCAGTGTCAGCGTCTCGTTGACGCCGTTCTGAATCTGAGTCGCCAGCGCGTTGTGGCAGATCTTCATCACAAGGCCGGTTCCGTTGCCGCCCATGCGGATCACGTTCTCGCCCATATACTTCATAATCGGAAGCATCTTATCGCAGACGTCCTCGTCGCCGCCCATGTAGATGCCAAGGGTTCCGGCAATGGCTGCCGGCTTTGATTTTACCACCGGAGCGTCGATGAACTGTGCGCCGGTTTTCTTTACCATCTCAGAAATCTCCACGGATACGCTGGGATCGATGGTGCTCATGTCCACGCAGATCTTTCCGGCTCCAAGAACCGGAAGGATGCCCTCGTAAACGGCTCTGGAGTGCTCTGACTTGGGAACCATGGAAATGATCACGTCAGAATTCTTCGCCAGCTCCACGCTGTCCTTGCAACCCACAGCGCCCTTGGACGCTAAAAGCTCCACCTTCTCTTTTACAAAATCAAATACATAAACTGTATCGTCATGCTTTTTTACAATGTTCTCGCTCATGGATTCTCCCATGATGCCAAGTCCGATAAAACCGATTTTCATAATATTTTCCCTCTCATGTCCGTTACTCTGTTACGGTGTTGTCCCATGCGTTACAGAAGGTTTTCAGGCCCTGATCTGTGTAAGCATGCTTCATGCAGTCCTGATATACCGCAAGGCCGGTGGTAACGATATCGGCTCCTGCCACTGCGCAGTCAGCAATCTGCTTCGGTGTGCGGATTGCCGCGCAGATGATCTCGGTCTTTCCATAAAAGCCGTAGTTCTTGTAGATGTCTACGATATTTTTGATATATTCCTTGCAGTCCTCTCCGTTTGCTTCCTTCCAGCCGATGAACGGGGAAACGAACAGAGAACCGTTTTTTGCGGGAAGAATCGCCTGAGACGGGGAAAAGATCAGCGTTACGTTGGTGCGGATTCCCATCTTCTCCAGTCTTCTTGCAGCCGTGATGCCGGACTCAATGGCCGGAATCTTGATTACGAAGTTGGGGCTGATCGCCGCAACCTTCTGTGCCATCTCCACCATCTCATCTGCGTTATCAAAATGAGGATTGATCTCCACGGATACCGGGAACTTGTCCACTCCCTCCAGGCCTTCCTCTTTAATCCAGTTCGCAATGTCGGTGATCGCAGTCATAAACGGCTTTCCGCTCAGCATGATATGTCTCGGATTGGTGGTAACGCCATCAATACCAAACGTCTCATAGGCAAACTTGATTTCGTCCAGCTTCGCACTGTCCAGGAAAAATTTCATTGTTAAATCCTCCTTTGATTTAATTGATTAATTAATTTGATTGCAATATTGTTTGTCCTGTGGGATATTGAACAGCTTTTTTCAATATCTCCTTGTTTATATGGTTATAATACCCTTATAGAAAGATTATGTCAATAGTTTTTTGTGTGTTTTTCTCAATTTTCGTTTTGTTTTATTTGATTAATTAATATTCGTTTTTTTAGATTCTTAACAGTTATTTAACTTGATTGGCAGCTGTTTCGGACGGTGAAAACACCGAAAGGCTGCGCAGAGCCTTCTCTCACTCCGCGCAGCCTTCTTCTGTTATAAACGATTCGGTACGGTACTGCCAGGAAGTCATGACTGTCCTACAGCGCCTTTTTATACAATTCGATAATATCCTTTTCCGTGGACTGTCTCGGATTCGCCTGAACATTCGGATGAACTGCCGCATCCTTTGCCATGGCCGGAATCAGATCCTCCGTAACGCCCACATCAGAAAGACGCTCCGGAATTCCCAGATCCTTATTCAGCTTACGGATCTCATCCACCAGCATCTCCGGCTTAAAGCCGCTGATTTCCTCATTGCCTTCCCGGATGTAGTTATAAATCACCTCGTAGCGCCCGTGGTCAGCCAAAGCATTGTACTCCACCACCACCGGAAGCAGGATGGAATTTGCCACTCCGTGAGGCACATGGAAATAAGCGCTGACCGGATGGCTCATGGCATGTACATTGCCCAGTCTTGCCCAGGCAAAGGCGATTCCCGCAAAGTTGCTGCCCGCCATCATGGCGCAGGCCGCCTCCTCGTCCTTTCTGTTGGCCACGAACCGGCGGAGATTTCCGCCGATCAGCTCCATGGCCTTTTCTGCCATCGCGTCAGAAAACGGCGTCGCATGGACGGATACGTAGGCTTCCATGGCATGAATCAGCGCGTCCACGCCGCAGGATGCCGCGATAGAGGCCGGAGCCGTCATAATCAGTTCCGGATCCAGAACCGCGTACTTCGGCAGAATCTCATAGCTGAATACGGTCATCTTGTAATTTCTCGACTCGTCCGTAATCACCGCGGAAGCAGTCACCTCGCTTCCGGTTCCCGCTGTCGTCGGAATGGCGATCATCGGAACGATGGGGCCTGGAACCTTGTGGTTGCCCTCATAATCCGTGATCTTCCCTCCGTAATTGGCCAGCACGCCCGCAGCCTTGGCCACGTCCATGGGACTTCCGCCGCCCAGAGCCACAATGCTGGTCGCTCCGCACTCCTTATAAAGCTTCGCCGCCGCATTGACCGTGTCGATGGTCGGATTCGGCATAACATCCAGAAACTCCGTGCAGGAAATCTCCGCCCCCTCAATGATATCCTTCACCCGCTTCACCACACCCAGGGACTCCAGCCCCCGGTCGGAAATCAGAAACACATGCTTTGATCTGCTTTCTTCCAAAATCTCCGGCAGCTTTTTCAGGCTGCCCATTCCAAACTCGATATTCTGCGGAATCTTAAATCTGTAATCCTTCATTGCCTTCTCCTCCTGGCGCTTTTTATGATGGCGGTCCGCTTAAACAGCGGACCATATTCTTTAGAAATAGTAACTGTTCAGGACGGCGCATCTTCTTGCCCGGCAAAGCCGGACAAGAAGCATCAGTTACTAGAAATGGAGCTCTGTACGTTGAATCAGATCCTTCTGAAGGGGCTTTCCAAGCTCTACAAAGTACGCGCTGTAACCTGCCACCCGCACCAGCATATCCTTGTAGTTCTCCGGCTTCTTCTGAGCCGCCTTCATGGTTTCGGAGCTCATAATATTGAACTGCACGTGCATGGCCTTCTTTGCCAGGTACTCGTCGATAAAGCTGACCAGATTGTCCCGGCCTTCCACTCCGGCCACTGCCTCCTGGGGGAATCTTAAGTTCATCAGGGTGCCGTTGGTTGCCAGACTGTGATCCACCTTTGTCAGCGAATTTACAATCGCCGTCGGCCCGTTGATATCATGGGAGCCAAAGTCTGTATGCACCGGTCCCATATTGTCGGAAATCGCCTCTCCGGCCTTTCTTCCGTCTACGGAGGCATTTGTATTCAGACCCATGGCCACATTGGCATTTACAGAGTATACGCCCGGGCTGAACTCTCCGCCTCTCGGATTCTTTCGTCCGCTGATATGGCGGCAGTAGCACTCAAACATATACTTAAACAGCTCGTCCGCGTAGTCGTCGTCATTTCCGTAATGATGCACCTTGGAGCTGTTTACCAGGGCATACAGCTTCTCATGGCCCTTCCAGTTGTCCTTTACCGCCTGCAAAAGCTCCGCCCCGGTGCAGCGTTTCTCATCAAACACCAGCTGCTTAATCGCCGCCAAAGTGTCCGCGCAGGTTGCCATTCCGCTGGCCTGGGGGCCTGTTCCATTGTACTTGGCTCCGCCCTCTGTCAGATCCCGTCCGGACTCCAGACAGTCCTCATAAAATGCGGACACATAGGGAACCGGCTTCAATGCGCGGTGGGCGTTGTCAATAATATTCAGACTGCTGCACATCTGGTCTGTCCAGTACTCAAACTGCTTATCCACGCTCTCCAGAACCTCGTCAAAGGTCTTGTAGTCTGCCAGATTTCCGGTATCCGGCCCGATGTGCTCTCCCAGCCTGCCGCACTTTTCCCATCTGGCGCAGTGCGGTCCGCAGTCCAGACATCTTCCGCCGTTTAAAACCATTTCCATCATTTTCGGCGTGTTCACATAGGCCGCGTCGTGCCAGCCGTACTCCCTGCCCGGCAGGTCGATCTCCACACAGCCCACGACGCAGTAATCTCTCGCTTCCTCCAGAGTCATTCCCTTGCGCATCATACCCTCGATGGCGGAAGCGTCATTGAAGATCTTCGGATGACCGTAGCCTGCGCGGATACACTCCACGGTCTTCACCTTCAGCTCATAGGGCGTATTCTCATGCATCCGCACGCATACCCACGGATTCATCATGCGGGTATGGGCAGAGCCCTCCAGCATCAGCATGGTCAGGTCATTGGTGGCATCATGGCCGTCCCGATCCACGCCGCCGATGGTCAGGCTCTCGCCGCCGAAGCCGCGCCCGTTTCTTAAGGCCATGCTGCCCTTGTCCTTCAGCTTTGTCGGGTTATTCATTTTTACATACAGAACCTCGATCAGTTCCAGCGCAAACTCCTTTGTAAGCCCGTTATCCCGTCTGTCCTGCTCGTAATAAGGATACAGCCACTGATCCATCCGCCCGTAGGAAATCGAATGTCCGTTGCTCTCCACCTGAATCAGGGTTGTGGCAATATTGAACAGCTGCAGAGCCTGCCAAAAGGTTTTCGGCGGCTCCCCGGCGATCTGACGGCAGTTTTCCGCAATCTGCAAAAGCTCCTGCTTCCGCTCCGGCTCC
>JAUNGW010000145.1 GCA_030524245.1 Eubacteriales bacterium | reverse complement strand
GGAACGAGAACGGATTCCCATGATTTTATTCCCCAGGTGGTAAGCGCCGGAGTCCGTGTTCTTGTGACAGAGCGTCCGGCGGAGGCGCCGGCGCAGGTGACGGTGATTCAGGTGGAGAACGGCAGGGAGGCTCTTGCCCGCCTCTCGGCAGCCAGATTCGGCCATCCGGCGGAGAAGCTTCTGATGATCGGCGTTACCGGCACAAAAGGCAAGACGACCACCACACATATGATTAAAAGGATTCTGGAAACGGCCGGAAGAAAGACCGGCATGATCGGTACCACAGGCGTTTCCATTGGAGCGGAGCATTATCCCACGGTTAATACCACGCCGGAGTCCTACGACCTGCACCGGTATTTCGACCAGATGGTGAAGGCTGGCTGTGAGTGCTGTGTGATGGAGGTTTCCTCTCAGGCCATGAAGATGCACCGGGTGGCCGGCATTACATATGATTATGCTGTTTTTACAAATATTTCCCCGGATCATATCGGGCCGGATGAGCATGCGGATTTTGACGAATATCTTCACTGCAAGAAGCAGCTGTTCGCCCAGAGCAGGAAGGCGCTGATCAATCTGGACGACGGGCATTTTGAGGAGATTGTCAGGGATATCCCCTGTCCGTGGACGGGCTTTGGCCTGGAGGGAATGACGCGGAAGCAGGCGGCGGGCCATGCCGGGCAGGATTATCTGGCGGAGCATATCCATTACGTATCGGAGCCGGATTTTGTGGGCGTGGAATTTGATATCCATGGCGGCCATGAGATCCCGGTCCGGGTCAGCATTCCCGGAAAATTCAATGTGTACAACGCTCTGGCAGCGGCGGCGGTCACGCTGATGGCGGGAGTGCCGGAGGACAGGCTGCAGCATGCCCTGGAGCATTTGAAGATCGACGGCCGTATGGAAATTGTTTATACCTCTGAAAAATGCTGTGTGATTGTAGACTACGCCCATAACGCAGTCAGCATGGAAAGCCTTCTGGCCACGCTGCGGGAATATCATCCGAAGCGGCTGGTGGTTGTATTCGGCTGCGGCGGCAACCGTTCTAAGGACCGGCGCTATTCCATGGGAGAGATCGGCGGAAGGATGGCGGATTTATCCATTATCACCGCAGATAATTCCAGATTTGAGAAGGTGGAGGATATCATCGCGGATATCCGGGGAAGCATTGAGAAGACCGGCGGAGCCTTCATCGAGATTCCGGACCGGCGGGAGGCCATTGCCTACAGCATCACCCATGCCGAGCCGGGGGATATGATCGCTATTATCGGCAAGGGACATGAGGATTATCAGGAGATTGAAGGCGTCCGTTATCCGTTTCTGGACCGGGCAGTTGTAGAGGAAGTGGTGAAGGAATGGAACATGTAACAGCAGGCGATCTGGCAAGCGCCGCCGGCGGAAGGCTTCTGTGCGGTGATCCGCAGCTGCCCATCGTGCATATCAGCATTGATTCCCGGACGATGAAGGGGCAGGATTTGTTTGTACCGCTGATCGGAGAGAAGGTGGACGCGCACCGGTTTATTGCTCAGGCATTTGAGGCCGGGGCTGTGGCGGTGCTGACCAGCGAGCATGATGAGATGGAGGATCCGGCTCATCCGTGGATCCGGGTGGAGGACACGAAGAAGGCTCTTCAGGATATCGGACGGTATTACAGAAGCCGTCTGAGTCTGCCGCTTATCGGCATTACGGGGAGCGTGGGAAAGACGACTACCAGGGAGATGGTGGCGGCGGCTCTTTCCGCGAAGTACCGGGTTTACAAAACGCCTGGCAATTCCAACAGCCAGGTGGGCGTTCCCATCACGTTGTCGGAGATTACCGGAAAGGACGAGATCGGCGTTCTGGAGCTGGGCATGAGCATGCCGGGAGAGCTGACGGTGATCGCCGGGATTGCCCAGGTCGATATGGCGGTGATTACCAATGTGGGCGTTACCCATATTGAGCAGCTTGGCAGCCAGGAAAACATTTTCCGGGAGAAAATGACGATTCAGGATGGCCTGAAGGACGGCGGCATCCTGTTTTTAAATGGAGACGATCCTATGCTGAAAACAGCTTCGGCAAAGGCGGGCTGCAGGACTGTCTTTTACGGTACCGGAGAGAACAGCAGCTACCGGGCGGAGGACATCCGCATCGAGGACGGCTTTCCTGTCTTTACGGCAGTGTGCGCGGGCAGACGGGTTCCGGTATCTTTAAGGGTCATGGGCCGGCACAATGTGTTAAATGCCATGGTGGCGCTGGCTGTGGCCTGTGAAAACGGGATTTCGCCGGAGGCGGCGGCAGCGGCGCTTGGTACGTTTGCCGGCTTTAAGAACCGCCAGCAGATATACGAAAAGGGCGGTGTGACGGTGATCGACGATACGTACAACGCAAGCCCGGTTTCCATGCTTGCGGGGCTTGAGGTGCTGCTGTCGAGGCAGCAGGCGAAGCGGCATATCGCTGTGCTGGCGGATATGAAGGAGCTGGGGCCGCAGGCGCCGGAGTACCACAGGCAGATCGGAACCTGGCTTCTGGATCATCCGGTGGATATTCTGTTTACGCTGGGAGATCTGGCGAAGGAGATAGAGACTGCGGCCGGAGCCGGGGCAGGCGTACGCCTGCATTTTGACGCGGACGACAGGGCCGGCCTTTTAAAAGCGCTGGAGGAGAATGTACAGCCCGGCGACTGCGTGCTCTTAAAGGGCTCAAACAGCATGAAGCTGGGAGAGGTAGCGGAAGGGCTTTTGAAGCTGCTTTCACAGAACATGTAAGCAGGAACCTTACAGAAAACGGACAGGTGAGCGTATGGCAGAAATGTATGCCAGTATTATTATAGATATTTCCCACGAAAACGTAGACCGTGTGTTTCAGTACAGGATCCCGGAGAAGCTCCGGGAGGAGATCTGTATCGGGACGCTGGTCTGCGTTCCTTTTGGTTCCGGGAACCGTACAAGAAAAGGGTATGTGGTGGACATTGGCGAGAAAGCGGATTACGACAGGGAAAAGATAAAGGATATCGGCTCTGTCGCTCCTGGCAGCCTGACCGCGGATACGAGGGCCATTCAGCTTGCCTGGTGGATGAAGGAGCGGTATGGCTCCACCATGAATCAGGCGCTGAAGACGGTTCTGCCTGTGAAGCGGAAGGTGAAGGCGCGAAACAGGCAGGTTGTCCAGTCATTGCTTGGAGAGACCAGGCCGGCGGGGCCGGTCTCCTTAAATGAGGAGCAAAGAGTCATTGCGGATCAGTTTGCGGACGCGTGGAAGCGCCGGGATCTGACGCCGATGCTGATTCACGGCATTACCGGAAGCGGAAAAACAGAGGTCTATATGGAGATGATCCAGCATGTGCTGGATCAGGGCAGGCAGGTGATCGTGCTGATTCCGGAGATTTCTCTGACCTATCAGACCGTGATGCGGTTTTACCGCCGGTTCGGGGACCAGATCAGCGTCATGCATTCCAGACTGTCGGCGGGGGAACGGTTTGACCAGTATGAACGGGCCAGGCGCGGGGAGACGAAGGTTATGATCGGTGCAAGGTCGGCTTTGTTTACCATGTTTCCGGATCTGGGACTGATCGTTATGGATGAAGAGCATGAGAGCGCTTATAAGAGCGAGACAACTCCAAGATATCACGCCAGGGAGGTTGCGGAGCAGCTGGCCCGCATGAGCGGAGCCATGTTCGTCATGGGCTCCGCCACGCCGTCTCTGGAGGCCTACACAAAGGCCAGGGCCGGCATTTACCGGCTGGCTGTTCTGAAGCACAGGGCAGGAGCTGGCGCCAGCCTGGCTACGGCAGAGGTGGTGGATCTGCGCCGGGAGCTGGCAGAGGGAAACAAGTCCATTTTCAGCCGGAGGCTGTCGGAGCTGATCCGGGACAGGCTGGATAAGGGAGAGCAGACCATGCTGTTTATGAACCGGAGGGGATATGCATCCTTTGTCTCCTGCCGTTCCTGCGGCGAGGCGGTAAAATGCCCTCACTGTGATGTGAGCCTGACCCTTCACAACAGAAGCAGGCTGGTATGCCATTACTGCGGATATACAGTTCCGGTGCCTGCAAAATGTCCCTCCTGCGGTTCTCCCTACCTGGCGGGCTTCGGCACGGGAACCCAGAAGCTGGAGGCTCTGGCCGGGGCTATGTTCCCGGATGCCAGGATTCTCAGAATGGATCTGGATACCACCTCAAAAAAAGGCGGCCACGAGGAAATTCTCTCATCCTTTGCAAAGGGAGAGGCGGATATTTTGATCGGAACCCAGATGATTGTGAAGGGGCATGATTTTCCGGGGGTGACGCTGGTGGGAATCCTGGCGGCGGATCTTTCCCTGTACGCGCCGGATTACCGCAGCGCGGAGCGTACCTTTCAGCTTCTGGTGCAGGCGGCCGGCCGGGCAGGCAGAGGAAAGCGCCAGGGAATCGCCCTGATACAGACCTATGTGCCGGAGCATTACAGCATTCAGGCGGCAGCGGCTCAGGATTATGAGACGTTTTACCGGCAGGAAATGGCCTACAGAAGACTGCTGAGCTATCCGCCGGCCAGTCATATGCTGAGCATTCAGATTGCAGGAAAAGACGAGGCGCTGGTGAGCCACATGACGGATCAGGTGGCGGCGGCCGCCGGACGAAGCTTCGGACGGGAGATTCAGCTGATCGGTCCGGTTCCGGCGCCGGTTTATAAAGTTAATGATATTTACAGAAAAATTTTATATATGAAACAGGAAAACTATGATATACTAATAAAAATCCAGAAGTATGTCCAGACCCGGTGGGATGGGACAGACAGCTGTAAAAAACTGACGATTCAGTACGATTTTTCATAGGAAGCAAGTGAGCGAAACAGCCAGATTGAGGACAGAAAGGAAGCAGAGCAGACATATGGCAATCAGACAGATAAGAACCATAGGAGACGAGATCCTGACGAAGGAGTGCAAGCCGGTGAAGGAGGTAACTCCGCGGCTGCGCCAGCTTATTGAGGATATGTTCGACACCATGTACGAGTCCAACGGAGCGGGTCTTGCGGCTCCTCAGGTGGGGATTTTAAAGCAGATCGTCGTGATGGATGTAGACGACGGCAATCAGTATGTGATGATCAATCCGGAGATTGTGGAGACCAGCGGCAGCCAGACCGGTACAGAGGGCTGTTTAAGCGTTCCGGGAAAGTGCGGCACGGTGACCAGGCCGGATCATGTGGTGGCGAAGGCCT
>JAUNGW010000144.1 GCA_030524245.1 Eubacteriales bacterium | reverse complement strand
TTTGCAATAAAAAATGCCGTATTTATACGGTTTGTGGCGTTTCGCAAACGCCTAAATCTGTTTAAGTAAGAGAGGAGCCTGATTATGAAGATCACCGATGTAAAAACCATCCGGCTGAAATACACCTACCCCTCCGCCATCGCCGACGGCTGCGGCTGCTGCGGAGCCAGAACCGCGTTTCTGATCAAGGTGGAAACCGACACCGGGCTCTACGGACTGGGCGAATCCGCCACCTTCGGCGCCAGCTTAACGGCCATGGCAGCCATCGTGGAGGAGCAGCTGAAGCCGCTGCTGGTGGGGGAGGATCCCTCCAGCACCGGACGTCTGTGGCAGAAAATGCTCTGGAACAACTGGGCCGGCGGACGGCGTGGCCTGGTGATGGGCGCCTTAAGCGGCATCGATATCGCACTCTGGGACTTAAAGGGGAAAATGGCCGGCATGCCGGTGTCCAGGCTTCTGGGCGCCGTAAACGACAAGGTTCAGGGCTATGCCAGCGCCGGCTTCTACGCCCGCGAAAAGTCCATGGACGACTTAAAGCGTGAAATGGAGGGCTATCTGGACCGGGGCTACACCGCCTTTAAAATGAAGGTGGCCGCACAGACAAAAACCTTGCCATGCCGCTGCAGTTCATGCGGGGCGGAGATTTCCGGCTCTCCCACGAGGAGGATATGGCCCGGGTGGAGCTGGTCCGCCAGACCATCGGCCCGGATTATACCCTGATGCTGGACATGAACTGCACCTGGCGGCCTGATGATGTGCTGGCCGCGGAGCCATTTTTTGAGAAAATGGGAATTTTCGCCATCGAGGAGCCCATCCACAGCGATGACGTGGCCGGCTACGCCAGGCTTGCCTCCAGCTTAAAGCATGTCCAGGTGGCCGGCTGCGAGTCGGAGCAGGGCCTGGCCCGCTACAGAGAGCTTTTAGAGGCCAGCGCCCTGGATATCGTCCAGGCAAACCTCGGCTGGAGCGGCGGCTTTACGGAGTGCACGAAAATCGCAGCCCTGACCCAGGCGTACAATAAGCTGTTCACCCCGCACACCTTCTTCTCCGCCGTGCTGACCGCCGCCAACGTACACTTTGCGGCAGCCCAGCCCAATGTTCCCTTCATTGAGTCGGAGGAAAACAAAAATCCGCTGCGCACAGAGCTCTTAAAGGAGCCGGTCGCCTGCGACGAACACATGAATTATATCGTTCCGCAGGGACCAGGACTGGGAATTGACTTAAATTGGGATGTGGTGGAGAAATATTCCGTCTGAATCCGGTAAAAATTTAAAAAGAAACGCGAATTATATTCTCTCATCTCTTCACATTTCGGCCTGATTGCGATATACTCTGAATATGGGTGCGATGTCGATGGTTTTACATAAAAAACCTTTGACATTCCGTATATCTGACCTGTAATATAAAGGTATGATATATGAACACTATATTTTATGGGTAAGGAGGTATTTTTTATGAAGGGTTCTGAATCGGGAGGGTTCACACCAAACCAGGCCAGCCGGCTCAATGATTTCTTCAAAACGTCTGCTCTTCTTTCTGAGGAGGAGAACGCTGCTCTGGAGGGCGACGCCAGGCTGACGTATGAGCAGTTCCGTCAGCTCAGCCAGAAGCTGACAGATTTAAACTGTCTTGAGGCTCACCGCCGTCTTGTGGATCTGTATCCGGACTTCTGGGACAGAGAAGCAAAAGAGCTTGATGCTGAGAATATGTAAAACGGCTTTGCGGATTCTGTTCCGCACTGTAGAAAAGGGGCGTCCTGAACGTATAACGATTCAGCGCCCCTGTTTTATATCACAGGGCTGTGCAGACTGGGCGAATCATTTTACTTTATATTGTCTGATTGAAAATCCGCTCTGCCCTGCATCCAGATCTGTCCCTTAAATCTCCGCCCTGTCCTGGGCTCGCCCAGCAGATCCCTGGCGCCGATGCCCACATGAAACACCATATCGTTGCAGTCCAGGGTCAGGTCATACACAAGCTCTCCTGTCACCCGGTTCTGCTTCTCCTCGATGCCGATAATCTCCCCCACGATGGAATACTGATCACACTCAATGCCGCTGGGCATAAAGCAGGAATCCACAATAGAATAGATATCCTCCTTCACAGCCCGCCTGGAAACCTGAGAGTACAGATCAATGTCCTCTATGGTCAGCGTCTCGATGGCCTCCTCATCGCCATTCTTCGCCGCCTCGATCAGGGAGCAGCGGTTTTTCGCCGCCACCTGGGCCACCTCCCTCTGCTTTCTCGTCTTGTAGACCGGCAGAAGAATCTTCCCCTCCTCCGCCAGCCCGCACAGCCTTACCGATTCCACCCGGCGGGACTGCTTATCCAGCGTCCTCTCCCGGTACTCAAAGCCATTCTCCAGATAAAAGATCAGAGAAATGCCCACCCGGTACTCATCCAGAAGTCCCGCATAGGTCTCCTTCTCCGTGTGGCGCTGTATGGAGCAGTCCGCCTTTGAGGACACATCCTGGCTGGTAAGGTACGGGTAATAATACTCCCGGCGGAACCTGCCGTTCTCATCCATCTCGCCAGCCATCACCACGCCCATACCCGGCGCCAGCTCTGCCCGGAGCTCGCATAAATTCGTATCTATATCAATCTGTATCCTGCTTCTGGACGCCGCCGTCTCCAGCTCATCCAGAAGCCGCTCTATATCCCGTTTCTTTTCATAGGTACTGAATCCAATACTTCGCAAATATCTGTGCATTCCATCACCCTCTTTCTCGTCTCGCGCACCCATTATACATGATTGCCTTCTATTTTTCAATTCTATTTTGAGGATTCTGCGGTAAAAAGCCGATCGGATAGGGGAAGATTTTCTTCCCCTATCCGCCGCGATACCGCGGACAGCTCACAGCAAAGCTGTTCGCTGTCCGTTGCCCTGCAAATGGCTGCCCGTGCAAGCACGGCAGCCGCTTTCAGGGCGTATCGCGCAAACACAAGAGCAGGCCTGCCCCGTAGGAATCAGACCTGCTCCTGTATCATTATTCAGTTAAGGGCTGTGCCCTTTCGCATACTATCTGTTCGTGAAACCTGTATGCTCTGTTTTATTCAATCCGTGCGCCATCGGCACCCACCTGGTAGCCGTCCGGTGTAACCTCATTTACATACATGGAACCGAAGGGTCTTGCGGCGCTGCCATTGAAGGTCCAGCCGCCTGTTGCCTCTGAATGGTTCCAGGTTGAAGCTACGCCCGTCGGATTGAAGTAATACCACTTTCCGTCGATCTTCTGCCATCCCAGCAGCATCTCGCCGGATCTCGGATCAAGATAATACCATTTGCCGTCCTGGTCGTCATAATGCCAGCCGGTTTCCATCGTACCCAGCATACCATCCGACTCACGATGCAGGTAATACCACTTTCCTGCCGCGCTCAGGTACCAGCCGTACTGCATGATACCGTCCTCATCGAAGGTAAACCAGCCCTCTTTCGGCTGTCCATTGGACGCATACGGATTCTTGATGTAATTCCAGCCATTGCGCAGGATTCCGCCATTCGTCAGGTAGAACTTCCATGTGTGCCATTTCGGACTGGTTACAGGCGTTGCGCCTGCAGGAACGTCCTGGCTGATCGGAATCTCGAAGTTCTCCGGATCCATATGAACCCACTGACCGTCAATACCTGCCGTCCAGCTTCTGCTGCTTCCGCTTCCGGAACCGCCGCTTCCAGAATCGCTGTCACTGGAACCGTTGCCGGATCTGCGGGAAATTTCAATCGTAAACTGTCTGCTGTCCGTACCTGCCGCATTGGAAACCGTAATCGTGAAGGTATAGGTTCCTCTTGCAGAGGGCCTTCCGGAAATGGTTCCGTCCGCTGACAGGGAAAGCCCGTCGGGGAGCTTGCCCTCACTTACTGTATAGGTAAGCGGCGTATCGCCTGTAACGGTAAGCTTCTGGCTGTAAGAGGAGCCCTCTCTGCCAGACGCCAGCGTCTCTGTTATGATAGAAGGCGCTTTGCCCTCCGGCTCCGTCGCGATCTCCCAGGTCAGAACGAACGGGCCAAGGTTGTCTACGCTCAGCTTCAGACCAAGCTCTGTCTTCTCCAGCTCAATCTCATCAATCCTTGAAGTATCGATGGCGTTCTGAATCTCCGTACCATCGAAGCCATAAGCTCTGTGCATGTCAGAGAAACGGAACATCTTGTATGTACGGCTCTTGTCACCGTCCGGGTATGGCAGGTATACAGTCATTTCCGCATTATCAGCGAGCTTCACCCATACGTTGCCGTCATTCTCGTCTACAAGATCCAGATAACGGATCGTAAAACCGGTCTTTGACGGATCAATAGATGTTACTTTTCCATCATCCATCAAACGCTGTTTAATGGCTTTTCCGAATTCATTCTCCTCTTTCTGAATATGATCAACAAGAAGAGAAATCTGCGCTTTTGCTTCATCCTTCAATTCATACTCGCCGTTTACGAGTATCTTCGTTCCCGCCGGAATAACGGTTACCGGCTTGTCGGTCACCGGCTCTGTGGGCGCTGCTGTATCAACCGGAACGAAGGATTCTCTCGGATTGTCGTCAACAAGCGGCGCGATGGTCAGAGCACCAAGGCTTCCACTCTTTAACAGCGCACCGTTCAGCTTCAGGTTGGTCACGCCGTCCTTGGGTTTGAGGCGGGCGTGGAAGGTGCCGATCATGTTTTCGTAGGAAGTTGCAAGCGTCAGTTCCTCGCCGTCATCGTTCCAGAAGGTGAGGTTGAAGGGGAACGGATCAGCCACATTCTCTGCAACCCATGGGTCATCATTTTCACCGATGGTGAACTTTGCTTCATCAGAATTTACCAAATCAATTTCTTTCGTCCCCTCGCTGTTTGTAATACTCCAGCGAAGCAGCGGGAAGTTTGCAATTCTGTCTTCTGTGCTCTGCCCTTCCTCCAGATAAAAGGCAAGATCCTCGAAGTTCAGGTAGTTTACCTTGGTTGCGTGAGCGAGGATGTAGATGCCGCCAACAACCTCATTTCTTGCAATTGTCGTTTTAATTCCATTATCTTTCGTATCATAATCAAGTTCCTTGACTTCTGCATTGCGAAGCATATCTTCCATCGTCGGATTGCCATTTATGCCATACTCACGGTCAACATCCAGGTAGAGAAGCCTAAAATCTGTCGATGTTTTATCCGCTTCACTGATATCATCAGGATATGGCAAATAAATATCCATGCCGCCATAAGTACCATTGGTCACCCAGACATTTCCATTGTATGCGTCAACAAGAT
>JAUNGW010000143.1 GCA_030524245.1 Eubacteriales bacterium | reverse complement strand
TCCATCGTCTTTTCCATCGTTCAGATATCCTCTCTTTTTTTCTATGTCATCTCCCTGATGGGAAACGCTGTCTGTGTCATAAGCGGCAGGCTCTTTACTGAAAGAAAATACAGCCTGCTCCCTCCGGCATCACCGCCGCGTTCGCCGCCTTCACCGTCACGCCGGAGGTTACATAGACGATCTCGCCCTCCACGTAAACCGTTCCCGCTCCCTCGGTGATCACCGCCTGGCAGCCCTTCAGTCTGGAAACAGCCTCCTGGTCCGCCGAACCTGTCAGCGCAAAGCCTGCGTCCTTTCCCGCCGCCGTCAGCACGGAAATGTCCGGAAAGCTGTCGGAAAGCTCCCCGGCAGCTCCTGCCTTCAGTCCGGTGATGGAATGGGTGTTGTCCCCGTTTTCCATGGAAAACTCCACAAAATCCTCCGGAGATCCATACTCAAACACCAGAGTGCCTGTCTGCCCTTCCAGGCTGCAGCTTTTCAGCGCCGCCGGAAGCCGCTCCTCCCCTTCGGTATTCTCTGACGCGGCCTCCGCGCCCTGCTCCTCATTGTAAGCGGAAACCGCGTCTCTCGCAAATGCCTCCAGCCCCTCTCTGGTATACAGGTCGTTGGCCTTCTCCGCGGTGTAGATCATCGCGCTCTCCACCTGGCCGTCCTTCGTCACATAGATGCTGTTTTCATTGGCCTTCCAGCCTTCCGCCGCTGCCTTCTGCCCGCAGCCGGCCAAAGCAGCCGCCAGCCCTGCCGCCGCAAATACTGCGGCCGCCTGTCTTTTTTTCATAACCATCCTCAAAAAACTCCTCTCTGGCGCCGTCCCGGCGCACAGCTATCTTGGATTATACCTGCAAACGCCGATATTTTCAATACCTGCGGGAAATTTCTGTATCTGCGTCCGTCTAAAGCATCATCTCCAGAATCTCCAGAGATTTAAACGTCCGGTCGACAAATTTCTTTTTATTGATCTCCACGCAGGTTTTCAGCTCCCGCTGCACCTCCTCCTTCAAAACGAAGGTATACAGCGATTCCAGCGGCGAAGCTATGATGTACTCCCAGGCATACCGGGCGGAATCGCTGACCGGCCTGGGCGGCTGCTCTGTGTATTCGCCGTTGATCACCATGGCCCGCAGCTCAAACACAAGCTGAATCAGCGGATCCGGCAGAGCCGGCTTTAACAGCGCCCTCATAGACTGATAAAGGAGAAGCAGCATCTCCGTGCCGTCGATATTCTCCCGGCAGTAATAATCGGCAAACTCCAGAAAATAAGAACCATAACAGGCCGCCTGCACATCCTCTGCCAGCTCCGCGAAATAATTGCTGATCTCCGCGCCCTGCAGGCTGTAGGAATCCCGGCCCTCAAACAGCCGGAACTGGCCGAACACAAAAGGGCGGCTCACCGCCATCAGCTGGTTCCCCGGCCGCTTTGCCCCTCTTGCAAAGGCCGTGATCTTCCCCCGCTCCCTTGTCAGAATCACAAGGCGCCTGTCATATTCCCCCACCGGCGTGGCCTTTAAAACCATGCCGGTCAGATTTGCCGTCTCCCTCACAGGTTTTACTCCTTCGGGTTATACCCATAATTCTTCATCAGAATCTCACTGTCCCGCCATTCCTTACGCACCTTGACCCAGAGCTGGAGATTTACCCTTGTCTCCATCATCAGCTCGATCTCCCGGCGGGCTGTGGAGCCGATCTTCTTTAACATGGCTCCGCCCTTTCCAATAATGATGCCCTTATGGGAATCCCGCTCGCAGATGATGGTTGCCTCAATGTCGATCATACCGTTCTTCCGCTCGGACATCCGCTCGATGGTCACTGCAATGCCGTGAGGAATCTCCTCATCCAGCAGCCGGAGCGCCTTTTCCCGGATCAGCTCCGCCGCGATCTGCCGCATGGGCTGGTCCGTCACCGTGTCCTCATCATAAAACTGCGGTCCGTAGGGCAGATATTTGAAAATCAGATCTGTCAGAAGATCTGTGTTTCGTTTTCTCAGCGCAGACACCGGAACAATCTCCGCAAAGCTGCAGACGTCCTTGTAAGCCTGGATATAGGTCAGCATATCCTCCTGGTTTTTCAGGGTATCCATCTTGTTGATCACCAGGATAACCGGCGTTTTTACCTTGCTCAGCTGCTCCGCGATATGCCGTTCCCCCGCGCCGATAAAGGTGGTTGGCTCCACCAGCCACAGGATTACGTCCACCTCCGTCAGGGTGCGCTCCGCCGCGCTGACCATGTACTCGCCCAGCTTGTTCTTCGCCTTGTGGATACCGGGGGTATCCAGGAAAATGATCTGCCCCCGGTCGTCTGTGTACACGGTCTGAATGCGGTTTCTGGTGGTCTGAGGCTTCTCTGAGGTGATAGCGATCTTCTGTCCGATCAGGTGGTTCATCAGCGTGGATTTTCCCACATTAGGCCGGCCGATCAGCGTCACAAACCCCGATTTTTTCTGTGCCGGAGCGGCAGGACAGCTGTCAGTCTCTGCCTGGCCTCCCCGGCCTTCATCCGCCGCCTTCGCCGCCTGTGCGCTGCCGCCGGGCTCTTTCGCTTTTTTTCCCGGATTCAGCTCCGCCATCAGCTTGTCAATATCCAGTGTTCCTGCTTTCTTTGCCATACTTTCTTTATCCTCTCGTAAGGTTCTGCACCCGGCCGAACATGCCGCGGTTTGCCTCGATTTTTTCCTGATTTCCCACCACGCAGAGGCTGCCGGTCTTAAGCACCGCGCGGACCTGGCCGGCCAGCGCCCGGATATCCTCCACCGTGGCGCGAAGCACCTGATCCCGCTCCCTCTGCATCATCTCCTCCGTAACGCCGGACAGATAGGCTGACAGGCCCCTCGCCCCCCTGGCGGAAGGCGTCAGCGGCGCGTCCATGCTGCTGATGGTACCGATCACATACTTTGTCATATCCCTCTCATCCGGATGGAACTGCTCCAGATAAGCAGGAATTCCCTCATAAACATCATTTGTTTCCTTCAGATTCGGATCCCGGTAGGAAACAAAATATCCCTCGCCGGACCGGCCGAAACCGCTCATACAGCCGTATGCGCCGCCCTTGACCCGCAGATTCAGCCACAGATAATCGTAGCTTAAAATCACCTGCAGAATCTTAAGGGCTCCGGTATATTCAAAGCCCTCCTGCCGGAAGTTTCCGCAGCGGGCCACATAGTCCACCTGAGCCGAGGTTTTTAAGCCCTCGTTTAAGTTCTCCACCGGATGGGTAAAATCGTATGTCTTCCCATCCCCCAGGGGCAGACTTCCGCTCAGAAGCCTGATGGAATCCGGCAGATAGCTGTAGCCCTCTGCGTCAGCGGTGTAGTTTACCAGCATATTGGACCTGGTAAACAAACGGCCGCATACCTCCCGCAGCTTTGCCGCCAGCTTCTCCTTCTCCGCCTCAAAATTCTTCGCCGTCTCCTCCAGGAAATGGTAATAGGCCACGCCTCCGGTCAGCTCATTATAGTAAGCGGTCGGTGAGAAATAAGAGGTCGCCCTGGAAACCGCAGTGCTGTGTCCGGCTCCCTCAAGGCGCATTTTCGCCCTGGATTTTGTCTCCAGAATCACCTCATAGAGCCGCTTGAAATCCGTAAAGCAGGACCGGTTCAGGATCTCCTCCATCATGCCAAAGCCGAAATCCAGACGGTCGTAAAGCACCCGGATGCTGGCTGTAAATGCCCCGGTAAAATCTTCCGGATCCTCCAGATTTGCATAAGATGTCACAGACAGATCCAGTCCGCCGCTGTTTAAATAAATCTCGCTGGTCAGATCCGAATAGCTGTAATGCTCCGTATCCACACTTCCCAGCACCGACTTTAAAAGTCCCACATAAGGCAGATCCTCCTCCGGCACCGTATTGGTATTGAACAGCACCTTCAGATAACCGATTCCGGAGGTAAAGAAATCATGATGCAGCACGGTAATGCCGTCCTCCTTCTTCTCCGTCCAGAAAAACTTTTCCGCCTCCGGCGTGATGTCCTCTCTCCGGAGCAGCGGAATCTTCGCCAGAATCTCCGGCTCAGAGGGCGTATCCTGATAGAGCTTTAACTCCTTTGTTTCCTCTGTCAGCCGGCTGACCTCCTCATCGCTTAAGGAATCCTTATACGCCTTAAGCTTCGCCGCCGTCTTTGCGTCCTCCTCTGCCGTAAGATTCTTCCTGGGGCTTACCACCACCACAGCCTCGAAGGAATTATCCAGCAAAAAGTCCTTAATCAGTCCTTCAAAATATCCCTCGCTTACGGCCTTTTTCAAATAGTCAAAGGTCTCCTGGAATGCCAGGTGCATCATGGGATCTCCATCATAGAGCCAGCTGTCCATGGACTGCAGGCCGAACATCAGCCCCTTCGGCGCGTTGCCGTAATCCGCCTCCCGGTACTTGAATTCATAGTAGTTCAGGCCCGCCAGCAGGCTTTTTCTGTTGATGCCCTGATCCGCCAGCTTCCGCAGGGTTCCCTTCACAACCGCCAGAAACTCGCCCTTCTGGTCTCTGTCCGCATCCTTGGCGATTACGCTGAAATAGGGCTGCAGAATGCCGTTGGAATATCCGCCCAGCACATCCTTTCCGATGCCCGCGTCAATCAGCGCCTGCTTCACCGGCGCCCCCGGCGCGTCAAGAAGCGTGTATTCCAGAATCTGGAACGCCACATAAAGCTTCGGATCCAGATCCGTTCCCACCACCGTGTTCACAGACAGATAGGTCTTCTCCGCCTCGTCCTCTTCCTCCGTGATGGAATAATGGAACTCCTTCTCAACCGGCTTCTGAAACGGCCTCTGCTCCGGAATCCGCGAATCCACCGGCCGCTTCTCATAATGGCTCAGATACTCCCGGTCCAGCCATTCCAGCTTCTCCGCCATGTCCATATTTCCATAGAGATAAATATAGCTGTTGGACGGATGATAATAGGTCTCATGGAAGCTTAAAAACCGCTCATAGGTCAGCTCCGGAATAAACGCCGGATCACCGCCGGAATCCTTTCCGTAGCAGTTGTCCGGAAACAGCGTTTTCTGAATGCAGCTGTCCAGCAGGCTTTCCGGGGAAGAATAAGCGCCCTTCATTTCATTGTAAACCACGCCGTTGTAGATCAGGGGACTGTCCTCTGCCTCCAGCTCATAGTGCCAGCCCTCCTGGCGGAAAATCTTCTCCTCCCGGTAAATGTTCGGATGAAGCACCGCGTCCATATAAACATCCATCAGGTTCTGGAAATCCTTTTCATTGCAGCTGGCCACCGGATACACGGTCTT
>JAUNGW010000008.1:34738-39361 GCA_030524245.1 Eubacteriales bacterium | reverse complement strand
GTATATAACTGTTCAGAAAGCCCCTGTGCCGGGATCACTCCCCACAGGGCTCTTTGCCGGCCTTCCACCGCTTCACCGCCTCCAGCTTCGCCTTCACCGCCGCCTCGTCTCCCTGAACGCCGGGATGATAGTACACCCGGTCTCTGACCGCGTCCGGCAGACACTGCATCCGCACCATCTTCTCTTTGGTGTCATGGGCATACACGTAGTCCTCGCCGTAATGAAGATCCGCCATCAGCTTCGTGGGCGCGTTGCGGATCTGCAGCGGCACCGGCTCTGCCAGCATCTGCTGCGCGTCCAGCTTCGCCTCTTCATAGGCCATGTAGGCCGAGTTGGTCTTCGGCGCCATGGAAAGGTAGATCACCGCATGGCTTAAGTGCACATTGCACTCCGGCATCCCCAGAAAATGACAGGCCTGGTACGCCGCAACCGTCAGCGGCAGCGCCTGGCTGTCCGCCATGCCGATGTCCTCGCTGGCAAACCGGATCAGCCGCCGGGCCACGTAAAGCGGATCCTCTCCCGCCTCCAGCATCCTGGCAAGCCAGTACACCGCCGCGTCCGGATCGCTGTTTCTCATGGATTTATGAAGGGCCGAAATCAGGTTATAGTGCTCCTCTCCCTTCTTATCGTACATCAGGCTGCGCCTGCCGATGCACTGGGAAAGGATCTCCCTGGTGACCACCGTCTTATCCGCCTGGATATCCCCGTTGGTCACGGCCATCTCCAGCGTGTTAAGCGCCGTCCTGGCGTCCCCGTTGGCAAATTCGGCAATCATGCCGATCAGCTCCGGTTCTATCTGGATATTCAGATATCCCAGGCCCTCCCGGCTTTTCAGCGCACGGTTTAAAAGCCCGGTCAGATCCTCCGTGTCCAGCGCCTGCAGCACAAACACCTTGCACCGGGACAAAAGAGCCGCGTTAATCTCAAAGGAGGGATTCTCCGTAGTCGCCCCGATCAGGATAATGCTTCCCTTTTCCACATAAGGCAGAAATGCGTCCTGCTGGGCTTTATTGAACCGGTGGATCTCGTCCACAAACACCACTGTCTTTTTTCCGCTGCGCCTGCGGCTTTCCGCCTGGGCCATCACCTCTTTGATATCCTTGATGCCGCTGGTTACGGCGCTGAAATTAATAAACTCCGCATGGGTTCTGTGGGCAATAATGGATGCCAGGGTTGTCTTTCCCACTCCCGGCGGCCCCCAGAAAATCATGGAAGGAATCTGGTCCTGGTCAATCAGCTGGCGGAGAATCTTCCCCTCCCCCAGAAGATGCTTCTGTCCCGCAAAATCCCGCAGGGTTTCCGGGCGCATCCGGCTGGCCAGCGGCCGGTATACCTCACCGCTGTCAAACAGCGACATCTGTTCCATCTGCATCCAGTCCTCACCTCCTGCCTGCACATAACCGTTCACTCCGTCAGCAGCTGCCTCCGGCGCTCTTGACTTTGGGAATCCTGTGTGCTAGGATAAATTCTATTTTAGGAAATGGCCTTTCTCCTGTCAAGCGGCTATTTGCAGACAGAGACTCACAGAAAGAAACACAGCCATTCAGATGCAAAGGAGATTCACCAATATGATACAGGATATCGCCCCCCACTGCTTCGACAACGCCTACCGTCCCCTTCCCCCGGACAGAAACAGCCGCGGCCTTTTTTATCAGGACGGGAAGGCTCTGATTCGTTTAAAGGAGGATGGAAGCTTTGAGTTTCCCCGGTTCCGGGATCTGGAAGCAGACAACGGAGACATTTACCGGAATTATATCTATCTGTTTTCCATAGACGGACAGGCCTTCTATCTTTTAGAGCATATCACCATCCCCGCCCCGTCCGGCTTCACCATGGAAAACACCCAGTTTTTCCGGGGAGCCAGCCCCCGTTTTCTGGGCTTTGCCGGTATTACCGGCTGGCAGCTGGCCCAGTGGTACGCCAGCCGCCGTTACTGCGGCCAGTGCGGCGCTCCCCTGGTTCACGATGAAAAGGAGCGGATGATGCGCTGTCCCCGCTGCGGACATCTGGAATACCCGAAGATTTCTCCGGCCGTCATCATTGCCGTCACGGACGGAGACCGCCTGCTGCTTTCCAAATACGCCGGACGCACCTACAAAAAATACGCGCTGCTGGCCGGCTTTACAGAAATCGGCGAAACTCTGGAGGAAACGGTCAGACGCGAGGTCATGGAGGAGGTCGGCCTGCGCGTTGACAATATCCGATACTACAAAAGCCAGCCCTGGTCCTTTTCAGGCACCCTGCTGGCCGGCTTCTTCTGTGACCTGGCAGAGCCGGGGCAGATCCGGCTGGATGAGGAGGAGCTTGCTCTGGCCCAATGGTTCGACCGAAAGGAGCTTCCGCTGGAGGATCCGGACCACGCCAGCCTGACCCACGAGATGATCCGGTATTTTTACGAAAACGGACGTCCCTAAACCTCCAGCGCCTTTACCAGATCCCCGATCAGCAAAAGCCCCGCCGGCCCCAGAAGAAATCCCGTGATTCCAAACAGCTGCAGGCCCACATACATAGATATCAGGGTTTCCAGCGGCGAAAGCCCCACGCGGCTGCCCATCAGCTTCGCCTCCAGAATCTCCCGGAGGAAACAGCAGAGCACATACATGGCAAGAAGAACCAGTCCGCGCCCCCAGCTGCCGCAGGCAAACAGAATCAGCGCCCAGGGCACAAGCACCGTCCCCGTTCCGAAGACCGGAAGGGCGTCCAGAAGGCCGATCCCCACCCCCGCAAGCAGATAAAAGGGATTTCCCATCAGCCACAGTCCGGCCGTGCAGATTCCGGCAGTCAGCGCCATGATGATCCCCTGGGCTTTCAGCCAGGCATTGGCGGCCAGCCGGAGCCGCCGGGCAATCAGCCTGTATTCCTCCCGGAATACAGAGCTCAGGCATCTGTTTTTCCAGATATCCATTTCCTGAAGAAAAAGACCGGTTCCCGCCAGCAGAATCACAAGGAACACAGACGCCGCTGTGCCCGCCTGAAATACTGTCAGGGAATTGGCCATCAGATATGGCATTGCCCCCGCCTTCACCGCCTCCAAAAGGCCGCGGAGCATTTCCTGCGCCAGGCTTACCAGGACGCCCGCCTTCAGGCAGAGCGCCGACTCCACGCCGCGGCAGAGTGCTGTCAGCCATACGTTCAGCGACTCGATCCAGACCGGAATCTGCTCCGTCACCAGCAGCGCTTCCGCCAGCAGCCGCCGGCCGGCGCTGTAAAGGCAGGCCCCGGCTGCCGCCAGCACAAAAAGCAGCTCCGCCATGCCCGCCGCGCCTACGGATATACCGATGCTCCGCTCCCTTCCGCCTGTCCTCAGCCGCAGGCGGCACCGCCCGGCAATCCACTCCGCCGACGGTCTCAGCGCGGCGGCAGCGCCCAGGGACAGCAGAAAGGGAACCACCAGAGGCAGCAGAAACCGGAATGCTCCGTAAACTGCCCCGGTGACTCCCGTGATCAGCAATATTTTCTTCAGTTTCTTATTCGGCTTACCCATGGACTCACCTGTTTCTGATTTGTACTTCCTTTGTACTAAACCATATTCTGTCCCTTGGGACGCCGGATTATACAAAACCCGGCGCTGCCTGTTTTTTCAAATTTTCTGCCCGGCGGTTATCCCTGCAGCAGATACAGGAAATATCCTGCATAGCAGGCCAGCATTAAAATTCCGTCCCGCCGCGCCAGCTTCCGCTTTCTGAATGCGCAAAGCCACAGCACCACGCCGGCGCCGATGGCCGCGGACGTATCGATGATAAAGCCGGGCGCAAATTCCACCGGAATGATCAGGGCCGCCGTTCCCACCACAAACAGGATATTGAAAATATTACTGCCCACAATATTTCCGATAGCGATGTCTGCCTTGCCCTTTATGGCCGCCGACACGGAAGTAAAAAGCTCCGGCAGAGAGGTTCCCAGCGCCACGATGGTCAGGCCGATAAACCTCTCGCTGAGTCCCGCCATGCGGGCGATGGCCGTGGCCGCGTCAACGGTCACATCGCTTCCCCAGACCACCAGCCCCAGGCCGGCAGCCATGAAAAGCCCCAGCTTCCAGAACGGCTTCGTCTCCTCTTCCTGCACCATGTCCTGCCTGTTTTTCATGGCGGAGAGGAACAATGCGCCCAGGTACAGAAGAAACAGGATCCAGAAAACGATTCCCTCCGCAAATGTCACCTGGTTTCCGGTGCAGCCGAATACCAGCAGCACCGCCGTCACAAACAGCATCCACGGAAGCTCATACCGGATCGTGGATTCTGCCACGGCCACCGGCACGATAAAGGATGTGACGCCCAGAATAATCAGGATATTCAGCATGTTGCTGCCCACCACATTGCCGATGGTGATGTCTGCGCTGCCCTTCAGGGCCGCCGTAATGCTGACCGCCGTCTCCGGAGCGCTCGTTCCCATGGCCACAATCGTCAGGCCGATGACAATCTGAGGCACTCCCAGCCGGTCTGCTATACCGGCGGAGCCGTCCACAAACCAGTCGGCGCCCTTCACAAGAAGCAGAAATCCCAGGGCCAGCAGCCCAAATTCCAGAAGTATTTCCATCATAACCGTCTCCTCCTTTGGTGCACAAAAGCTGTGATATAAATAGCACATCAAACGGCCGGGCGCCACTGCCCCGGCCGTTTCTTA
>JAUNGW010000008.1:0-34728 GCA_030524245.1 Eubacteriales bacterium | reverse complement strand
TAACAGTTTCTTAACGGTTTCTTAACGCACTTCTGTTCTGTCTTATTCCTGCTCCTGTTCCCGCACGAGATGCATTTCCCAGCTCCGGTACTCGCCGCCCAGCAGCGGCAGGGGAACTCCCGCGCACATAAGAGCCGCGCCGGCATACTGCCTTCCTGTCTCTGCATCACGGTACACCGCCTTCGGATCCAGCCCCTGCAGGCGGATCAGCGGCGCCAGAGAATTGCCGTGATAATCCAGGGTGACGGCGCTTACAAGCGCCTCGGATCTGTCCTCCCGGACGAACATCCAGGCCGCCGCCTCTCCCTCCAGACCCTGTCTGCCCGGATCCGTCAGACGATAATAATCCCCGTTGTGGATCAGCTCCCATAACTCATGGAACCGGCTGATCTGCGCCTTGACGCATTCCTTCTCCTCCGGCGTGATCTTATTTAAATCCAGCTCATAGCCGAAGCTCCCCGCCATGGCCACGCAGCCCCTGGTCTCAATGGAGGTGGTTCGCCCGTTCTGATGGTTCGGCACTGCCGAAACATGGGAGCCCACAGCAGAAATGGGATATCCAAAGGAGGTCCCGTGCTGGATCCTGAGACGGTCGATGGCGTCTGTGTTGTCGCTGCACCAGATCTGAGGCGTGTAGTAAAGCATTCCGGCATCGAACCGGCCTCCACCCCCGCTGCAGCCCTCAATAAACAGATCCGGGTAATTTTTATTTATCCGCTCCAGGAAATCGTAAAGACCTAAAACGTACTTATGGAGAATCTGTCCCTGCTTTGCACTGCCGGCCGCGGCGGACCAGACGTCGCAGATGCTGCGGTTCATGTCCCATTTCACATACTCGATATTGGCGCTGTCCAGCACATGGCTCAGCTGCTCATACACATGATCCACAACCTCCCTGCGGGAGAAATCCAGCACCAGCTGATACCGGCTGCGGACAGGCTTCTTTCCGGGCACCGCAAAGGCCCAGTCCGGATGCTGACGGTAAAGGTCACTGTCCTCAGAAACCATCTCCGGCTCCATCCAGAGACCGAACTTCATGCCAAGTCCGTTGATCTGCTCCGCCAGATGCGCCAGGCTTCCCCCAAGCTTTTCCTCATTCACATACCAGTCGCCCAGGCCGCAGGTATCAGAATTCCGTTTTCCAAACCAGCCGTCGTCCAGCACCAGCATCTCCACGCCCAGCTCTGCTGCCTGGCGGGCGATGTCCATGATCTTGCCGCCGTCAAAATCAAAATAGGTGACCTCCCAGTTGTTGATCAGCACCGGCCGCGGCATGGTCTTATACTTGCCCCGGCAGACATTATGGCGGATCGCCCTGTGGTAATTTCTGGAAAGCTGTCCCAGGCCGCGGCCGGAATAGCTCATCATCACCTCCGGAGCCGTAAAGGTCCCGCCCGGAGCCAGAGGCCAGGAAAACGCTTCATCCTGCAGTCCCATGGAAACGCGGGTCTGGCAGTACTGGTCCATCTCCGCCTCCGCCTTGAAGGAACCGCTGTACACAAAGGACAGGCCCCAGCAGCCTCCGGCTGTCTCCGTGGTTTCCCGCTCAGCCAGGATCACAAAAGGATTGTACTGATGGCTGGAGGTTCCCCGGCGGCTGCCGATCACCTGGGCGCCGTGCCGCAGAGGAGCCCGCTCAAAGGTCCGCTCCATGGCGTGGCGGCCGTAAAACTGGATCCAGTCATATTCGCCCCAGGTAAAATCCAGACAGGCGCTCTGCACCTTTAAAAGCTCCACCGGACGGCTTCCTGTATTTTTCAGGCGGACCGCTCTGGTAATCACGTCCTTATCCGGCAGCACGCCGTAGAGCAGCGTCACCGTAAGGCCGCTGGCCGCGTCCTTCAGGTCGATTTCCAGAGTCTGCGCGGCGTCCTGGTCCCCGGAGCCATCTGTGCTTTTTCCGTCTGCGTCCCCATAGGCCGCCGGCAGACCCTCCAGTCCGTACTTTCCGTCCAGAATCCGATGGCCTGCGTAGCGCAGATCCGCACTGCAGGCGCCATCGGCATTCCGCACAATCAGGGCCGGGCTCCTGTAGTCGCCGGCGCCCTGAGAAGGATATTCCTGTGGCAGCGCATCCAGAGAGCAGGTTCTGTCCTCCTCCGCCTCATATGGATTTCCGGAAAATCCCCGGTCTGCATAGGTCAGCAGATACTCCATGGAGCCTTCGCTTCGGTCTCCATAGTAAAGATGGAGCAGATAGCCGAAGCCGTCCACCTTCATCTGATACGTGGTGCTGGCTGTGTGCAGAGTGAACAGCCTCTCTTTTTCCTGAAATACGATTGCCATAAAAACATCCTCCTTTTATTTTCCGCCGGTCATGGCGATACCCTCGATGAAGTGCCTCTGGAAGATCAGATACAGCACAACCATAGGAATCATGGCCAGCATGGATCCGGCCATCAGCACCGGATAGTTGGTTGTAAACTGGCCGCGCAGAGTGGAAAGTCCGGCGGACAGGGTCATTTTATTTAAGTCCGTGTTGGCGATCAGCGGCCACATCAGATCCGCGTAAGCAAACACAGCGGTGAAAATGGTCAGGGCAGCCATGGAAGCCTTTGTCAGCGGCATCATAACCCTTGTGAAGGTCTGCCATTTGCTGCAGCCGTCCAGATAAGCGGCCTCGCCCACCTCGTCGGGGATGCCCATATAGGTCTGCCTCAGGAAAAAGGTTCCGAAGGCGCTGACAAGTCCCGGAAATACCAGGGCGAACATGCTGTTTGTCAGCCCCATCTTCGCCAGCATCTGATACTGGGGGATGATGAATATCTGGGACGGCAGCATCATCTGCACCAGCACCAGGCCGAACAGCAGGTTCTTGCCCTTAAAATGCAGCTTGGCGAACGCAAAGCCGGCCGCGGAGGAGAATGCCACCGCGCAGATCACCCGAAAAACGATCAGCATCGTGGTGTTGATGTACAGCCTTACAAAGGGAAGGCTGGTCAGAGCACGGCGGTAGTTGTCCGTCAGCCACTGCTTCGGCAGAATGGTCGGCGGAATCTGCACGCTCTCTCCTGCGGATTTAAAGCTGGTTAAAAGCATCCACAAGAACGGGAAAATCATCAGCACCGCGCCCAGCGTCAGGGCCAGATAAACCAGCATTTTGTTTCTTCTGTAATTCTTCTGCAGCGAATCCATAGCTTTCCCTCCTTATACCTCGTAATTGACCCATTTTTTCTGGCCCCAGAACTGAATGGCCGTCACAATGCCGATCAGCAGCACGGTCCATACAACGATCGCGGACGCGTAGCCGCGGTTTCCGGCGACAAAGGACTCTCTGTAGAACAGATACATCAGCGACTGGGCGCTGGTAAGAGCCGGGTTCGTCTGATCAACCATCATGTAAATCAGGTCGTAAACCTTTAAGGATGCCATAAGCCGCATGATCAGCACCACAAACAGGGTGGGGGAAACCATGGGCAGCGTAATAGAAAAGAACTGCTGAATCCTGCTGGCGCCGTCCAGATCCGCCGCTTCATAATAGCTTTTGGAAATGTTCTGGATACCGGAGAGCAGAAGCACTGCGTCGTAGCCCACGCTGCTCCATACCGCCACTGCTGCCGCCGCCGGGAGCACCAGCTTTGTGTTGGTCAGCCAGTTGATCTTCACGCCGAGGATCTGGTTGATAATACCATACTCCGCGTTGAAAATCCACTTCCATACCATGGCAATGGCCGCCGGCGCAACTACCATGGGCAGGAAATAAATCGCCCGGTATACAGTCTTACCTGATATTCTGGCGTTTAAAAACACCGCCGTTATCAGGGCAAAAAACATGCCCAGGGGAACGGTCAGAATACAGAAGTAAATGGAATTCCATGTGGCCTTCCAGAACTCCCCGCTGGCGAACATCTTCGTATAGTTGCCGATGCCGCTGAGCTCATAGATTCCAAACGGATGGGTGGTGGAAAAGCTCAGCACCAGCGTCTGGATGAACGGATACACATTCAATACAATCAGTCCGATGACCGTGGGAGCGACCAGCAGATATCCCCACTTCGCGTCCTCGGTCAGCCACTTTTTCTTTCCCATAGTTTTCCTCCTCCTTACGGCTCCGCCGCCTCATCAACCGCCTTCTGCATCGCCTCCAGTCCCTGATCCAGGGTCAGGCTGCCGTTGTATATCTTAAGCAGCAGATCGTTTACCTGGGTCTTCCAGTTGGGCCGGGATGCGTTGTTGACGCTCTGTACGCCGTAATCAAACATATCCACACATTTCTGCACGTTCAGCTTATAGTCGAATTTATCGAAGGCGCTTACCCAGGTTTCCTCCAGACCCTCGTAGGCAGGAATCGCCGCCCCGGACAGTCCCTGAACCCGCTGTCCCTCCTCAGAGCCGCAGAATCTCAGGAAATCCTTCGCGTATTCCAGCTTCTTTCCATGGGCTCCCGTGGCATAGCACAGACCGTTGGAAATGGTGGCCCTGCCGTCGCCGCTTACAGGATCCGGACATGCAGGAAGCACCGCCACGTCCCACTCGCCATACATATCCCTGTTATTTTCCATCATGGACATCAGATTCCAGTTGCCCTCCAGGTACATAGCTCCCTGGCCGGACATAAACGCCGTACCCGGAGCTGTCTCCGCGAAGTAATTCTGATCCGGGCACCAAGGCTCCTTCTGCAGCCCGATGTAAAACTCCATGCCCTTTTTCGTGGCCGGGCTTGTAAATTCTGCCTTTGTCTTCTCCTCATTTAAAATACGCCCGCCGGCCTGGTACACGAAATTCCAGTAGCCCAGCTGCTCGTCGGCATAAGCCATATAGCCCCATTTTCCGGTGGCTTCGTATATCCTGGCAGACGCCTCGCAGAGCGTGTCCCAGGTCCAGGTTTCATCCGGATAAGCCACGCCGGCCTGGTCAAACAGTGTCCTGCTGTACACAAGACAGACCGTATCCTTATCCTTGGGAACCCCGTAAATCCGTCCGTCAGAGCCTCTGGCATTGTCCAGAGAAATCTCCGAAAAATGCTTCCCGTAATACTCCGGATCCTCCTTATCGTAGAGATCCGTTACATCCGCCAGCATCCCGTAGTCCGCATACTTCAAAATCTGGTTCGTGTGCATCCAGAAAATGTCCGGCAGCTGATGGGATTCTGCGGCTGCGTCCAGCTTGGTCCAGTACTCGTCCCAGCTTGTCACCTGCAGGTCAATGGTTACATTGGGATTCTTTGCCTGATAGGCGTCAATCACCGACTGCATTCCCGCTCTCTGGGCATCGTCCCAGATCTGGAAGGACAGCTTTACCTTCCCGTCAGCGGACGCGCCAGAGCCCTGACAGCCTGTCAGAAGCCCGGCAGCCGCCAGTGCAATCAGCCCTGCGGAAATAGGTTTTATATATCTGCTCTGCATATTGTACCCCCTGTATTGTTTTGATTCCGGCGCCTTTTTTCTATAGTATTGCAACTGTCCTGCAACAGTTGTTATGTCCTTATGATACCCTGATCTGACGGCGGCGTACATATATGCATTTGTGTTGTTTTATATCAAAATGCGTCTTTTCTGTTTTTTCCTTGATATTATGACGCATTTTGATATATAATGAGGGAAACCTTACAAATTTCACATAAAAATCCGTATGTTTTTCGTGACAGTGATTTATTTTCATGAACCTTCCTGAAAGGAGGCCTGCCGAATGGCCAGAGGAACCTTTTCTGTTTTTCCTAATGAACGGTTTGTAGATCTTGGTTTATATCAATATGGGTGGGAGCAGTGCGAGCCCATGCATTCCTACGGCCCCCATGTGCGCAACCACTTCCTGTTTCACTATGTAGTTTCCGGCGCCGGCACGCTGGAGGTGACCCGGCCGGCCGGCGGCGTGGACATCTACCAGATCCGCAGCGGCGATGGCTTCATGATCTTTCCGCGGCAGGTAACCACCTACTACGCCGATGAGCTCCATCCCTGGGAGTATGCCTGGGTGGAGTTTGACGGACTGCGGGTAAAGGAATCCCTGGAGCTGGCAGGCATTTCCCACGACAGCCCCATCTACCACCCGAACGCCAGGGACATCGCGGCAGAGCTTAAGCGGGAGATCCTCTACATCGGCCAGAGCCACAATCTGACGCCGCTTCACCTGATCGGCCATCTGTATCTGATGCTTGATTTCCTGACACGCTCCTCCTCGTCGAGAAAGCTTTTGCAGACCGGCAGGATGCAGGATTTCTATGTGCGGGAGGCAACCTCCTTCATCGAGCAGAATTTTCAGAACGACATCTCCGTGGAGGATATTGCCTCCTTCTGCAACTTAAACCGCAGCTACTTCGGAAAGATCTTCCGGGACGCCGTCGGCAAAAGCCCCCAGGACTTTTTAATCAGCTACCGGATGACGAAGGCCTCCGAGCTTTTAAAGCTGACGGAGCTCAATATCAAGGATATCGGAAACGCAGTCGGTTACCCGAACCAGCTTCATTTCTCACGGGCGTTCAAAAGCGTGTACGGCGTATCGCCGCGGGAGTGGCGGAGCGGGCATAAGGTCCGCTGACCTTCTCCGGCTCACCCCGGAAGCGCTTCTGAAAAGAGACCGAATATCTCCCCGTCCGGCAGTCTCTGAAAATGCATCCGCTCTCTTGTGGCAGGATGGGTAAAAGCCAGAGAATACGCAGACAGGGCGATGGACGGGCGGGGGAAGGAACGGGCGGGCAGGCCCTGTCCGTCCTGTCCCTGCGAAAACTGCGGGTTATAGCGGTTATCTCCCCACAGAGGAAAGCCGTGCCCGGCCATCTGCACCCGGATCTGGTGATGGCGTCCGGTCAGAAGCTCGATCTGGGCCAGCGTCAGCGTTCCATAGCCATCCGTCTCCCTGCTCATCCATGTTCTGCAGATCAGCTCCGCCCGCTTCGCACCGGTTATCCCCTTATCCACAATTCTCGAAGTGTTGGATTTCTCATCTTTCAACAAGTAATCCACATACTTATCCACAGAATCCACAGGTTTTCCACAAAGCACTGCCAAATATTTCTTCTTCATGCCGCCTCCTGATACCTGGCTGCTCAACGCAGCTGCGGCTTTTTTGTCCTTTGCATATACCATTATGCCGCTTACAGGCTTGTCCAGCCTGTGGATAACTCCCACGTAGGGTTCTCCTGGTTTTGTGGACAATTTGTGTATATGACGGCGAAGCTCGCTCACCATATCCGCGCCGAATCCGCGGCTGGACTGCGACTCCAGTCCCACCGGCTTCCAGACAACAATGAGACTGCTGTCTTCATATAATATTTCCAGCATCTGTTTTTCCTTCCATTAAAGTTTTTTCAAACACTTGCATTTTTCTGCCTGCAGGTGTATAGTATAGGAAATGAAGTAATGTAGTTTTTAAAACTATGTGTCGAAGTTTCTATATAAAGGAGATGCGTTTTATGATGTCTAAAATCAAAGATCCCGGCAGCGCCATCACTCATTTTATCGCCATGGTGCTTGCCATCACCGCCACGGCTCCTCTGCTTGTAAAGGCAGCCAGGACGCCCGGCTACACCCATGTGCTGGCCCTGACCATTTTCATCATCAGCATGATCCTGCTTTACGCCGCCAGCACCATTTACCACACGCTGGACATTTCCCCAAAGGTCAACCAGATCCTCCGCAAGGTGGATCATATGATGATCTTCATCCTGATCGCAGGCACCTACACGCCAGTCTGCATGCTGGTGTTAGGCGACAGGACCGGCTGGACGCTTCTGGCTCTCGTCTGGGGCATCGCCGCGGCAGGCATCATCGTCAACGCCCTGTGGATCACCTGCCCCAAATGGTTTTCCTCTGCGATTTACATCGCCATGGGCTGGATCTGTGTCCTGGCCTTCGGAAAGATCGTCTCCGCCCTGCCGGCCAGCGCCTTTGTCTGGCTTCTGACAGGCGGCATTATCTACACCGTCGGCGGCGTTATCTATGCCTTAAAGCTGCCCCTGTTCAACGCACGGTTTAAAAACTTCGGCTCACACGAGATCTTCCATCTCTTTGTTATGGCCGGAAGCTTCTGCCATTACGTGATGATGTACGCGTTTGTAGCGTGAGCGTGAAAAGGAATCCTGCTTCGCAGGATTCTCCGCCTGCGGCGGACCGCGTCAGCGGCATCATTCTGTTCCTCCTGTTTTTTTCTGACCGGCTGCGATCAGCTCCAGCTTCTGGGATCTGGTCAGCTGCTTCACCGCCCACTCCCTCTGCATGGCCTCCTGCTTCGTGGCGAATTCCTCATAGTACACAAGACTCACCGGGCGGCGCGTCTTCGTATACCTGGCGCCCTTTCCCGCGTTGTGCGCTTCCACCCGCTCCATCAGATGATTTGTCCATCCGCAGTAGAGCGAGCCGTCCGCGCACTGCAGAAGATAGGTGTAATTTCTTTCCGTCTTTTCCATCATTTTGCTGCTTCCTTCTGTCCTTTATCCGGCTTCCATCATAACACAGCCCCATAAAAAAAGAAAGGCCGTCCCGCCGGATACCTCTCTGCTTTTCCTTTTATGTAAGCGGCGCGCCGTCTGCGCAGATGCCGCCGAGCCGCCCAGGTTTCCCTGAATCTATGAAAAGCACCGGTCCGATGCGGGATGCCTTACTTTATTATATCCCAAATATGAAAAACTGTTCCTCTCCCCGTGAATATTCTGTCCTACCGGCCGATCTCCTTAACAAGAATCAGTCTGTCGCCGGGCAGAATCTCCCCGGAAGCAAGTCCGTTGGCGGAAATAATGTGCTCCTCCGTTGTGTGGAACCGTCTGGCAATATCCCACAGACTGTCGCCCTCCTGCACCACATAGCCGGCGATTCCCGGCAGCTGCTGCAGCCTCTTTAAATCCAGCGGCTCCTCCTCCGCCTGAAGAATCACCTGGGTCTTCACCGGCTGCAGCACCAGAAGCTCCAGCGCGATCACCGCCCGTATCTCCGCCGTGCCGCCTCCGGCCATCACCGCCGTCAGCTGCTCCACGCCGCTTTCCAGATACCAGACGCTGTTTTCCGTAATTCCCGGCGCCTCGGCCTCATAGTGGAACGGAACCAGCTCCGTCACGGACTGAACCGGACGGCTGTCATCGTCCGTAAGATACAGTATTTCCACCTCAACCACGCCGTCCATGGACAGCACATCCTGTCCCGGAGCCACCTCGTCCAGCTTTACATTGCCGCAGCTGCGGCAGATCTGCAGAATCCGCTGTCCGGCTCCCAGCTCCGCCTTCTCCGCAATCCTGCATTTTCCGGAATTCCTGGTAAGGATTCTGTCAAAGCAGGCTTCGCCTGTCTCCAGCTTCAGCTCCCGGTCCATGGCGTAAAGATCGCTTAAAATCTCCAGCGGCCGCTCCTCATAAAGGCGGATATCAAGCTCAATCACCGCATCCACGTCAAGCTCCCGCATCTCTCCGTCGTAATCCGGCTTTTCCTCAATGGATTTATGAATCAGCCGCAGACCAACCGCCGGGATCATTTCCTCCGCCGCTCCGGAAAGCTCCGTCTCTCCGGAAAATGGTATCGTTTCCTCCATCCACTGGATCTGTCCGCTGTCTCCCTCCCCCTCATAGATCACAAACACCTGAAGGCTTCCCTCCAGACGGATTTTCCCGTCCAGCGGCCGGACCGAGGTTCCGGTCAGACGCGTTTCCGTCCAGAGAATCCGGTCAATGGCCGGTTTGCTGCCGGACAAGGCCAGCTGCTCCTTTACCCGGTGGGTATCCTTTTTCCGCAGGGCAATGGCCGCCACCTCCAGGCGGCTCCGTCTCGTCTCAATCTGCGCCGCGCTGCCGCCGCAGGTATCCGCCAGTTCCACCGCCGCCTCCGCATCAAACAGCTCCTCCGCCTTTACCTCCAGCGTCACCACCGCCCGGATGCTCAGCTTTCTGGAGTTGATGACGTCCGCCTCCAGATCCTCCAGCTGCCATGCGATGCTCACATAGTCCCGCTCCTCCAGCCCCGGCACATTGACGGCCTCCTCAAAGGGAAGCTCGCCGCCCAGAGTCTGCAGCCCTCCTTCCTCTGTTCTGTAGAGCACATGGAAATCAAGCCTGCCGCGGGCCGTCACCCTCCCGCTCTGGATCTTCGCCGGCTCCATCTGAATCTCCCCGGAATCCAGAATCACCTGGGCGATATCGCTCATGACGTCCGGCACGTTAAAATCATCATCCAGGGTTATCTGGGTATTCATCTGATTTTTCCATCGGTTCATATGTATGTTCTGCTTCACCAGCTCCAGCATAAAAAAGCACCCGCCTTACCTTCATATTTTTATTAGAAAGTTTATGTGGGTGCTCTTAAAAATATGTGCGGCCGCTATGCCGTTTACCTGTCATACTCCTCAAGAAAATGATGGCGCTGTCCGTTTTTGACATATCCGATGCAGGCATCCAGGTTCACATTCTCCACACTCTTGAAAATATTCGTCTCAATATGCGGATTCACCTTCCGGAAATGGCTGATCAGCTCCTTCATCTCCTGCCGCTTGGAGGAGTGGACCTCCTCCTCCAGCGCCTTCTCCCTGGCAATCTGCTCCGTAAACCGGCAGGCGCACTGTAAAAACCGCAGGCCGTTATAGTCCTTCCAGGCCAGGATATCCTGCTCCTTTACCAGGTACAGGGGACGGATCAGCTCCATCCCCTCAAAATTCGTGCTGTGCAGCTTCGGCATCATGGTGTTGACCTGTGCGCCGTAAAGCATACTCATAAGAATCGTCTCGATCACATCGTCAAAATGGTGGCCCAGGGCGATCTTGTTGCAGCCAAGCTCCCTGGCGTCGGCATACAGATTGCCGCGGCGCATTCTGGCGCAGAGGTAGCAGGGAGAGCCGCCTGCGTCCACCACCGTCTCAAAAATATCCGATTCAAAAATCGTAATGGGGATGCCCATAAGCCTTGCGTTTTCCTCGATCAGCTTCCGGTTGGCCGGATGATAGCCCGGATCCATGACGATGAATTTCAGGCCGAATTCCATCCTGCCATGCCGCAGGATCTCCTGCATGCACTTGGCCAGCAGCATGGAGTCCTTTCCCCCGGAAATGCAGACCGCAATCCGGTCGCCCTCCTGAATCATATCATACTCGTTCAGGGCCTTTACAAACGGCCGCCAGATCTCCTTGCGGAACCGCTTGATGATGCTGCGCTCAATCCCGGCGGTCCGGTCGGATAAAACGGCTGAATCCTCTCCTGCCGGCTCCAGGCCGGCAGGACGGCTCTGCTCACTCATGACGCGCCTCCTCCAAAAGCTTCTCCAGCCGGCCGATCCTGTGCTCCAGCTCCTTCACCTGCTTCTCCATCCGGCAGTAATGCTCCTGTGTCACAGGCTTATCCCGCTTCGGAAGCGGCACTCCCGCCACCTTCACCGGTCGGGCCGGGATTCCCACCGCCGTCGTATCGTTGTCCAGCGGCTTTAACAGCACCGCGTTCGCCGCGATGGTGCAGTTGTCTCCCACCTCAAAGGCGCCCAGAATCTTCGCTCCCGCACCTACGGTTACGTTCCTGCCAAGGGTGGGGTGGCGCTTTCCCTTGTTCAGGCCCACGCCGCCCAGAGTCACTCCCTGGTAGATGGTGCAGTTGTCGCCTACCACTGTAGTCTCGCCGATCACCACGCCGCAGCCGTGGTCAATCAGAATCCCATGCCCCATCTCGGCACCGGGATGAATCTCAATCAGCGTGAAAAAACGGGACAGCTGGGACAGCAGTCTCGCAATAAAAAACATCCTGCGCTTGTAAAACCAGTGCGCAAACCGGTGCCAGATCAGGGCATGAACGCCCTGATACAGCAAAAGCACCTCCAAAGCGCTGCGGGCCGCCGGATCACGCTCCTGCACGGCCTTCACATCCAGCCAGATATCCTTCAAAATCATGTGTGGGGTCACCTTGTCTTTCACTCATAGTTGGCGGTTCGCCGAAGGCGAATCCTGTCTGTTTAGTATATGTTACGGGGAAATAACCTGTTAATGGGAACATTTTACCATATATACAGGGAATATGACAAGCAAAAAGAAGCGCCGCTTCAGGCGCTTCTCTCTCACTGGAAAATCACCGGATTCTCCAGATATTCTGTTTTCACCACCAGATACGGCCATGACTTCTCGATTCCCGCCGTTTCACCCTGCTCCGGCCCAAGCAGCTCCGTGTCTATGACAATGGAATTCTCCGTCAGATACAGCTCGCTGACAGCGATGCTGTAACCGCCGGTCGGCTGCTCGCCGTAGCCTACGGCTATGTAAAGCCCCTGATCGTTGGAGTAGGTCAGCCGGAAGGGCTCTGTCTTTTTCTCATCCACCAGATTTTTCAGCTCCTCCGGCAGCTCCGCCTCGCCGGCCACCGTAAATTCCAGGTCCCGCACCTTGTCCTGATGCTCCTTTTTCACGCTGCAGCCCGTCAGAAACCGCGCCGCAAAGGCCCAGAGCACCAGACATGCCACAAACAGTATCGTTCCGTTCCATCGTTTCCGCATAACAGCCTCCCCCTTCATACAAAGATTGCGTTATCACAATGTATGCAGGGACAGCGGCTTCTATTCCGCCGGTCAGGCTATATTTTTTGTCGCAATCACATCAACGCCCAGACCAAGCAGATTTTCGATCACTACGGCTCCGGACTTCACCGGCGCCTGCAGGGAAACCTTTTTGATCTGTTCCATGGCGTCAAAAATATACCGTTTCGGAATCGGCGCTGTCAGACGGACGCTGACGAGCGGCAGCTCTCCGCCCTTCACGAGAACGGAGGTAGCGATGTTCCGTTTCGGATCGGTCAGCTCCTGGCGGACGTACTCCTCGCCTCTCGGGCAGCCGGCGCCCCCGATCTTTATGATCGTCTGCTCCCCCGCGGCTGCTCCCTGCCTTTCCTCTTCAAGCTCCGCCCGGACGGTACAGCCGTTTGGGCAGACAATACAGGTAAATTCGCGAATCATTCTGCACTCACCTCCAGATCACCCTGCTGCGCCAGCTTCCCCGCCGAAACGGGAATCTGGATCATCTCCGCAGGAATGGCTTTTTTCATTTTGCGGGACGCAATCTCCACACCGTTCTGCCGCACCACGATCCGGCAGTCGGAAAGGGGGCGGTTCACCCGCATGGACAGACGGAAGGACTGCTTTCCGCTGACACGCTGGGGCACCGTGTGATTGATGTTTCTGTCCGTATGAATGGCCAGCGGACATGGCGTCAGGCAGCCGTTTCTGACGTACTCCGCCGCCTTATCTGCCAGAACCTCCGCCTCCATGGACACAAAATCCACCAGATCATGGACATGGAGCACATTTCCTGCGGCGAAAATCCCCTCCACATCCGTCTGGAAGTTTTCATCCACCAGTGCGCCCTTTGTCCGGCCGTCCAGAGTAACCCCCGCATCCAGTGACAGCTCATTTTCCGGAATCAGGCCCACGGACAGAATCAGCGTATCGCAGGCATACTCCTTTTCCGTGCCGGGAATGGGCTTCATATTCCCGTCCACCTCAGACACCGTAACGCCGGTCAGCCTGCTGCCGCCGTGAACCGCTGTAACCGTGTGGCTTAAGTACAGCGGAATTCCATAGTCGTTCAGACACTGCTCAATATTTCTCGGCAGACCGCTGGGATAGGGCTGTATCTCAAATACCGCCTGCACATGGGCGCCCTCCAGAGTCAGCCGCCGCGCCATGATCATGCCGATATCGCCGGAGCCCAGAATCACGACCTCCCTTGCCGGCATCCGGTTATACAGGTTTATGTACGCCTGGGCCACTCCGGCCGTAAAGACGCCTGTCGGACGCTCTCCGGGAATCGCCAGCGCGCCCCGGGTCCGCTCTCTGCAGCCCATGGTCAGGATCACCGCCTTCGCCTGCCAGGTCCGCAGGCCGTCCCTGGCAGCCGCCGTCACCTGCTTATCCTCCGTCACCTGAAGCACCGTGGCCCCGGTGATGTACGGGATGCCAAGCTCCTCCACCTGGCTTATAAACCGGTCCGCGTACTCCGGCCCGCTTAAGGTGGTCTTAAATCTGGCCAGGCCGAAGCCGTCATGGATGCACTGCTTTAAAATCCCGCCCAAATGAGCCTCACGCTCGATAATCAGAATATCTCTGACGCCCTTCTGATACAGCTCCACAGCCGCCGCAAGTCCGGCAGGGCCGCCGCCTACAATGATTACATCCGCACGTTCCATGTTATGCCTCCTCCCTGACCTTTCCGAACAGAAGCTGAGAATTCTGTCTCGCATAGAGGACGTCCGTCGCCTTCTTTCCCAGCTCCTCCTCAATCATCTGCTCGATCCGCATCTGGCAGTAGCCTCCCTGGCACCGCCCCATCATGGACCGGGTCCGGTACTTGATGCCGGTCATGGTGCTGACGCCCAGCGGATTATGAATAGCCTGCAGAATCTCTGCCCTGGTCACCTTCTCGCAGCGGCAGATCACATCGCCGTAGTCGGGATTTTCCCGGATCAGCTCCGCCTGCTTCTCCGCCGTCTGATCCGCAAACCGGATAATGCCCTTCCGCACCGGGTTGAAATCCGTATTCGGCTCCAGGCTCTCCCGCTGCTTCATCAGCTCAATGGCATATCTGGCGATGGGCACCGCCGCCGTCAGTCCCGGCGACTCGATTCCCACCAGATTCACCGCATGAGGCGCCAGCTCGTCCCGGATCTCGATCTTAAAATCCTGAATCGCGCCGTTTTCATCCACCCACTTCGGCAGAATGCCGCTGTAATTGCGGATGTAATCGGCCTTCCGGATGCACGGCCACAGCTCGGAGGCGCTCTGCGCCAGGTAATCCATATTTTCCTGCGGCACGCCGTAATAGGAGAAGTTATCCGTCAGCTCCGCATTCGGTCCGATAATCACATTCCCGTCCGTGGTATTCGTCACATGAATTCCCATATAGGTGTTGCTGGGAACCGGATACACCGGCATGGGAAGCAGAGCGCCCGTGCGCTGGTCGAGGATAATGTAATCGCCCTTGGAGCCGACGATCCGGTAACCGGTGATTCCCAGCATATCCGAAATCTTCCCGCAGCCAAGGCCCGCGCTGTTGACCACCCAGCGGCACCGGAACGTCCCATGAGACGTCTCCAACTGCCAGCCTTCGTCTGCCAGGCGGCTGATTCCCGTAACCTCCCGGTCAAAATAATAATCCACGCCGTTCTCACAGGCATTCTCCGCCAGCCCGATGGTATACTGGAAGGGATCCAGAATCCCGCTGTTGGGGGAGAACATGGCGAACTCTCCGACCACTGCCGGAACCAGCTCATGAAGCCGCTTCTTATCAATCAGAACCAGGCCCTTCGCGCCGTTGTCCTCACCCTGCTTTTTCATCCGCTTCAGGGTCTCCATATCCTCGTCCGTATTGCCCACCAGCACCTTTCCGCAGCGCTGGAAGGAAAAGCCCAGCTCCTCAGACAGCTGGTCCATCATCTCGTTTCCCTCCACGCAGAGACGGGCCTTTAAGCTTCCCCGATCGTAGGCAAAGCCGCCGTGCACCACGCCGGAATTCCTTCCGCTCGTCTCATAGCACACATCCAGATTCTTCTCCAGAACGCCAGTCTTCAGACGATACCGGGACAGCTCCCTGGCTACAGCACTGCCCACCACTCCGCCGCCGATGACCAGAACATCATATTGCAATGGTTCCATGTGGTTATTCCTCCTGCTTTCTTGCTATGCATGATTCATCCTATGATTTAATCTGGTTTTATCACATTGTTTGTTGTAAGTCAAGTGTTTTTTGCAAAATTCATCCCATGTATTTTCGTGCAGACATTTTTATGCCGCAGAAGACATTTTCCTGTAATAAAAAACAGAAAGAGACGGACTGCCCAGGCCGCCGGCCATGGATCCATCCGTCTCTTTCTCTTTCTGTTTTTTCAGGAAGCAGGCTTCCGTTTTTATTTCTTCCCGTCTCCCGGTTCCTGCGCATTTACATAACGGTACTGATTGTAAAGCAGATGATACTGCATGGCCTGTCTGGCCTCCTCCGGCCGGCGCTCCGCAATGGCCCGGAAAATGGCCCGGTGGGAAATCAGCGTCTGCTCATACTCCGTCTCCTGTACGTTGCTGGCAAAGACGCGCACGCCCTCGGTAATCACCGGCACAAGATCCGACATCACCTCATTGTGGGTGCAGGCGGCAATCTGCGCGTGAAATTCCGAGTCTGCCCTGGAGTAATCCTTCTTCTCCCGGATCAGCCGCTCCATCTCTCCAAGAATCCCCTCAAGCCGCACAAGCTCCTCCGGCTCCGCGTTCTGCGCCGCCAGCCCGGCAATGGGCGGCTCCAGAATCACACGGATCTGCAAAAGCTCCCTGGTCAGCCGGTCCTTGTCCTCCCTCATGCCAAAGCCCAGCGGATCATCCGCAACGCCGTTTTTTTCCGACACAAAGGTTCCCGCGCCCTGACGCACCGTCACGATATTTCTGGACATCAGAAGACGCAGGGCCTCCCGCACCGTGTTCCGCCCCACATTCAAATCAGCTGCCAGCTCCATTTCCGTGGGAAGCTTATCCCCCGGCCTGTAGCTTCTTTCCTGAATCATTCCGATCAGCTGCGCCGCCGTGCGCTCCGCCAGCGTATGTTTTTCCATCTGCTTCCTCCCGTTAATCTGTCAGTCCGTCTGTGCCTCAATCCAGTCCCTAATCCACCAGCTTCTGCAGCTCCTTCACATGCTCTGTCTCATTGGAGGTCTGATGACCGGCCTTGCCGGCGTACAGATTCACTGCCCGCTGAGATTTCAAAATCGGCTGCAGCGTTCCGGCTCCGCCCACGCAGCCGCCGGGACAGGCCATTCCCTCCAGCAGGTATCCGTTGTACTTGCCTCTGGCAGCCTCCATAAGCATCTTCCGGCAGTCCTTCAGCCCCTCCGCGCGCATCACCTGCACCTCTCTGTCCGGATACCGCGCCTTGATCACATCGACCACCGCCTGCGCCACACCGCCGGACACGGCAAAGTTCCGTCCGTCTGTGGAAGCGTCATTGACGCCGCCCGGATCCTCCGCAATATTTTCAATATCCACATGCTTCGCGTCAAAGATGCCGGCCATCTCCTCAAAGGTCAAAACAAAATCCACATCGCTGCGGATATCGCTGCGCATGGCTTCCAGCTTCTTTGCCGCGCAGGGTCCGATAAACACAACCTTTGCATTCTTATGCTCCGACTTAATCAGACGGGCGGTCAGGGTCATCGGCGTCAGCGCCATGGAAATGCAGCTTTCATCCCTGCCCACCATCCGCTTGGCCATCACCGACCAGGCGGGACAACAGGAGGTTCCCATGTAGGGCAGCTTCTCCGGCACCTCCTTCACAAAATCAATGGCCTCCTGGGTAGCGCAGAGATCCGCGCCGACAGCAACCTCAAACACATCGGCAAAGCCCAGCGCCTTCATCGCAGCCCGCAGCCTGCCCGGCGTCACCTTCGGCCCGAACTGGCCCACAAATGCCGGCGCCACGGCGGCATACACCCGCTCTCCCGCCTGAATCGCACGGATCACCTGAAAGATCTGCGACTTGTCCGCAATCGCGCCAAAGGGACAGTTCACCAGGCACATGCCGCAGGAAACGCATTTATCGTAATCGATATCCGCCCGGCCGTTTTCATCGGAGCCGATGGCGTCCACGCCGCAGGCCGCCGCACAGGGGCGCTGCTGAATAATGATCGCATGATATGGACACGCGTCGGCGCATCTTCCGCAGCGGATGCATTTGTCCGGATCGATCTTTGAACGTCTGGTGACCGGATCCGTCGCAATGGCGTCCTTCGGACACACCTCAATGCACGGATGCGCCAGACATGCCTGGCATCCGTCTGTAACAAAAACCCGCTTCTCCTGGCAGGCGTTGCAGGCAAACTTGATCACATTGACAAGCGGCGGCGTGTAATAAGTCTCCGGCTGATCCGCCGCCTCAATATTGTCCGACAGGGGAGCATGCTCCGCGGCGCTTCTGCAGGGCAGCCCCATGGCCAGCCGCAGCCGTTCTCCCACAATCGCCCGCTCCAGAAACACATCGTTCCGGAAAATGCTCACCTCTCCCGGAATAATCTTGTAGGGCAGCTCCTCGATCCGCTTGTCCACCGGCCACTCCGTATGATAAGCCATCCGCGCCACCTCACGGAAAATCCGGTGGCGGATCTCACTGATTCTTGTCTCCAGTCCTCTCATAACCTTTACGTCCTTTCCCTGTGAAGCATCTCCCGGCCAACGCGCCGTGAAACGCCATCCTCTGATGCCGCGTCATTATCCGAAACACTGTCCGCCCCTCTATCATAGAAAGTATAATCAGAATGCACGGCAACGTCAAGGGGTGGACTTAAAGCAGGCGGCATGTTTCCCGTTTTGCACATGCCGCCTGCCTGACCGCCTGAAAATCCCCTCAGGCCGTTATTCATCTGTCCATTTATTCCTCTTCCCTGCTGCAGATCGCCAGCCGGTGCTGATACTTCTCCCTGGTTGCCATGCCGCCGCGGATATGGCGCTCGGATTTGTTCACATTGAGAACGATTCTTGCCCTGGCAGCCAGCGCAGGATTGATGTGCTCCAGGCGGTCGGTAACATCCTTATGCACCGTGCTCTTGCTGATCCCAAACCGCTTCGCCGTCTGCCTTACCGTTGCGTTGTGGTCTATGATGTAATTGGCGATGGCAACCGCCCGCTCTTCGATATAATCCTTCATGGTGTGCCCCTGAGGTTGTTTTTTACATCCTATGAGGACGCGGCAGGAGTTATGACCTGATAGCACCGGTATTGTCAGCGCTTCACCCGCGGCGAAGCATGTCCGTTTGACAAATCCGCAAAAACATGCTATAGAATTAGTTAGTACTAACTAATGATTTTGCGCAAAGACAGCGTTATTTCTGCCTGTCATCTATATTGGAGGCATTATGAAGGAATATTTTGGAATTTTAAAGCAGTCACCACTGTTTGCAGGTGTGAGCAGGGAGGCCCTGCCCCATGTGCTGCGCTGCATGGAGGCCCGCACTGCCATCTACGGAAAGGGGGAAATCATCTGTCACTATGGCGACAGGACTCCCTACGGCGGGATCGTGCTGGAGGGGAAAGCGGCGCTGGTGGTTCCCGGCGAGGACGGCGAGGAATCCTGCATCCGTATGACCGGCCCGGCCCAGGCCTTCGGCTGCTCCCGCTCCTGCAGCTGCGGCCAGCCATCCACCGTCACCATCATTGCGCGGACAAGAACAACCGTCCTGTTCCTGAAGCTTTCCAAGCTGTTCTGCCCGGAAGCCCTGGGCTGTCAGTACGCCGGCCTTGTCATGTCCAATGTTTTAAAGGAAACAGCGGCTGAAAACCTGGCTCAGGAACAGCGGATCCATATTATGAGCCAGAAATCTATCCGGGGCAAGCTGAAAATGCTGCTGTCCCAGTCGGCCCTCTGCGGCAACAAGGCTGTCCTGTCCATGAACCGGCAGGAGCTGGCCGACTATCTGGGCGTGGAGCGCAGCGCCCTCTCCCGGGAAATGCGCCGGATGAAGGACGACGGGCTGATCGATTACTGCAGAAATGAGATCACAATCTTTTATAAAACCGCATAAAAGCGGCGAACCAATGTTCCAAAAAGACTGTCTCCGGACGGTCTTTTTCTTTTATTGTAACTGTTCTTACGCAAAATCCTTCGTTCCCGTTGCAGATGCAACTGAATTTCCGGGCCTGATCCTGTATACTGGTATTTGGTAGTTAGTTAATGCTAATCTTTATGATACAAGGAGGAACAATTATGAAACATCATTGGAAGAAAGCGGCCCTGCTTCTGGCGGCGGCCCTGTCTCTGACCGCCTGCGGCGGCAAAACCAACACAGAGGAAACTACGGCTCAGAATACGGAAACCAGCGCGGCTGCATCCAGCGAAGCCTCCGGCCAGACTGAGACCGCGGATACAGAAAGCAGCGCCGGCTCCCAGGAGAGCGCGGCTGCCGACGGTACCCACGAGGTTACGGACATGGGCGGAAACAAGGTTATGGTGCCGGACAAAATTGAGCGGGTTGTCATTGATCAGATTCCGATTTTATCCACCTACATGGCTTATTTTGAGGGCTCCGCTCCTTACATTGTGGGCTACTGCGGCTCCTTCAAGGACACCATTTCCGAAACGGTGCTGAAAAACATTGCTCCGGAGCTGATGGAATCCTCGGAGACGGTATACGCCCAGTCTGACTTAAATATTGAAGAGATCATAAAGCTTCAGCCTGACGTGATCCTCTACAATGCCAACAACGCGGAGCACGCGGAAATCCTGAAGTCCAGCGGAATCCCCGCCATAGGCTTCGCCACCGTCGGCGCCGACACCCCCGCGGATCCCACCCAGCGCTATCAGCAGTGGCTTAATCTGCTGGAGGACGTCTTCAACGAGCCCGGCAAAATGGACAGCTTCTTTGAGAAGGGCGACGCGATCATGGCCGATGTGGAAGGCCGGATCGCTGAAATTCCCGAGGAGGAGCGCCCCTCTGCCATGATTCTGTTCAAGCTGATTGACGGCGTGCCCCAGGTGGCCGGAAAAGGCGTCTTCGGCGATTTCTGGCTGCAGCATCTCGGCGTTAAAAACGTGGCTCAGGAGGCCCAGGGCTTTGCCCAGGTCAGCTTCGAGCAGATCTACAGCTGGAATCCCCAGGTTCTGTTCTTAAACGGCCCGGGACTTTTAAACCTGACGGAAAAGGACGTTCTGGACAACACGGTGGAAGGCGTGGACTTCTCCACCATCCAGGCCGTAAAGGATAAGCGGGTATACGACACCACCCTGGGCATGTGGAACTGGTTTACCCCTAACCCGGACGCTCCCCTGGTGCTTGCATGGCTTGCCTGCAATACCTATCCGGAGGCATTTGCCGATTATCCCCTGGAGGAGACCATCCGCAGCTATTACAAGGATTTCTATCACTACGACATAACCGATGACGAGCTGGAAGGAATGCTGCACTTATAATGAAACATACTATCTGGATCAAAAACAATCGTTTTACGGCCATGGCAGTCATCCTGATGATCCTGCTTCCGCTCATCACGGCCCTGATCTGCCTGTGCATCGGCCGCATGAGCCTGCCGGTGTCCGAGGTGGCAGACACCATCCTCGGCGCCGCCAGGGGGCGGACAGACAGCCAGAGCTATTCCATTGTCATGAAGCTTCGGATGCCCCGGATCTGCATGGCCGTCATCGTGGGCGCAGGGCTTACCTGCGCAGGCGCGGCCTTTCAGTCCCTGTTTTCCAATCCCCTGGCCACGCCGGATATCCTGGGCGTAACCAGCGGCACCTGCGTGGGGGCGATTCTGGCCATTCTGCTGTCCATGGGCATCCTGGAAACCCAGCTGATCGCCCTGGCCTTCGGCCTGGCCTCCGTCTGGGTCACCCTCCGTCTTGCAGGCGGCAGGGAAGGCTCCTCGGTGGTATTCCTGGTTCTGGCCGGCGTGATTATTTCTTCTCTGTTTAACGCCCTCGGATCTCTGCTGAAATACACGGCAGATCCCATGGACAAGCTGCCGGAAATCACCTACTGGCTGATGGGCAGCTTCACCAGCGCCACCTACCGGAAAATCCTGATCGGCTCGCCGTTTATCCTGATCGGCATTGCCGTCATTTATCTGCTGCGCTGGAAGCTGAACATTCTGTCCCTAAGCGAGGACGAGGCAAAGGCCAGCGGCATTGATCTGAAAAAAACGCGCCTGATTTTCATTCTGGCCGCCACACTGATCACCGCCTCCAGCGTGTCCATGTGCGGCCAGGTGGGCTGGATCGGACTGCTTATCCCCCACTGCGCCAGAATGCTCACCGGCAGCAACAACCGCTATGTGATTCCGGTCAGCATCAGCCTGGGAGCCAGCTTTATGATCTTCATCGACACGCTGTCCAGAAGCATCAGCGTCATTGAGCTGCCCCTGTCCATCCTGACGGCGATCATCGGCGCGCCGGTGTTTATTTCACTGTTAAAAAAGAACAGGGGGATTCTGAAATGATACTGGAAGTAAAAAACGGCAGCTTCGGCTACCCCAAGCAGGAACTGATTTTAAATAACATTAACCTCACCTTAAACGAGGGAAAAATCCTGGCGATCCTCGGCCCCAACGGCATTGGAAAAACCACCCTGTTAAAATGCATGGTCGGCCTTCTGCCATGGCGCAGCGGCAAAAGCCTGCTTTGCGGCACGGACATCGCCGCCATGACGCCGCGGCAGATCTGGTCGGTGATTTCCTACATTCCCCAGTCCCACACCTTCGCCTTTTCCTTTACCGGACTTGAGATGGTTATGCTGGGCAGAAGCTCTCATCTGGGAGCCTTTGAGCAGCCCGGGGCCAAAGAGACAAAAATGGCTCAGGACATCATGGAGCGCATCGGCATTTCCCATCTGGCTGATAAGGACTGCAACCGCATGAGCGGCGGCGAGCTGCAGATGGTGCTGATCGCCAGGGCTCTGATCAATGAGCCGAAGCTGATTATCCTGGACGAGCCGGAGACGGGGCTTGACTTTCACAACCAGATTTTAGTGCTGGACATGATCGAGCGGCTGGCTCACCAGGAGGGGATCTGCGCGGTCATGAACACCCACTATCCCACCAACGCCCTGTCCATCTCCGACGAGGCCTTCATGATGAACCGAAGCGGCGACTTTATCTTCGGCAGGACGGAGGAGGTGCTGACGGAGGAGCATATTTCCCGCTCCTTCGACGTAAATGTGGTGGTCAGCCAGCTTCCCTACGAAAACCGGATCATAAAAAGCATCATCCCCGTCTCCATTCCCGACAGACAGCCGGCTTGAGACACCACACGAAAAGGAGCTATCCATATGAAAAATCTCACAGAACACCTTTCCCCCGCGGCGGGGCAGAACACTTCCATGAGCGATCTGCAGCAGGTTTTGTCCATCAACCGCGGACTTTATGAAGCATATCAGGAGGAAATGCCCATTGTAAAGGAATTTGTCATGGGCTACCGCTGGATGATGGCCTCCGATACGAAGGACCGCATCTCCCTCTGCCTGCGGGTAGGACAGGAAAAGCCCGCCGGACAGTATGAGGCCATCCTCCGCTCCCTTATCGGCAAGCCGGCGGACGTCTGCCTGGAGGAGCTGTTCGCCACAAACGACCCGGAGCTCAGAACCATCGCCGCCGCTCTGACGAACCTTATGAGCAAGCCCTTCAACAGCGCGAAGCGGCTGGCTGACCGCGGCATCCTCCGCAGCGAGGGCCTGCATTTCCCCTATGACGTGGCAGGAAAGAAGGTCGGCATTGTGGGCTACGGCCTCTACAACAACTTCTTCCTCGGAAAATGCGCCCAGTTCCATGCCTTTGACCTGCGCCGCCCCCAGGACATCCTGAGCCGGCGCATCGGGCAGGAAACACAGCTTTACCCGGAGGGCATTCACTGGCACCTGGGACAGAACGCCACAGATTTTCCGGATGTTTTAGAGCAGCTTGACATCATTATCATGACCGGCTGCACCATTGTAAACGGCACCTATCAGGAGATCCTGAAGGCCTGCAGAAATGCCGGGATCCGCGGCATCTACGGCCCCAGCGCCGAGCTGGCTCCGGAATATCTCTTCGACCTGGGGTATAATTACATTTTCAGCGCTTCCGTCCGGGACAAGGAGGAATATTTAAAAGCCACCTTCGATCCTCTCCCCCAGGGAAATGATCTGTCCTACATGGATATTTACGAGCTGAAGCGCAAATCCTGAAGCAAGGAGGCAAAAGCATTGGAGCATCAGGTTTTTTCCATCGCCGCGGAGCACCCGCCAAAGGAAGGAATGACCATTTCCACCGACTCCCGCCTGGGGAATGGGACGAAGGTTCATTTCTTCTCGCTGGGCCCCGGCACAGACATCAGCGCCGAGACCTATGACCAGCCGGTTCTCTATATCGGCGCGGCAGGCGGCGGCCAGCTTTCTGTCGGTCAGCAAACCGCAGCGGCCGGTCCGGGGGACCTTATCTTCGTCCCCGCCGGCGCTCTCTGCGGCATAAAGGCCGCCGGGCAGACAGGTTTTATTTACACAGAAATTTTAATGAAAAAGGAGATCAATATGAACAGTATCTTAAAATCCGCAGAAGTATTCAGTCTGAAGAACATGATCGATTACGAGAAGGGCAGCATTGCCAACATGGATCTTGTCTCCGGCCAGGGCATGAAATTCATGATTCTGTCCTTCGATGAGGGCTGCGCCCTCTCCGAGCACCGGGCCCCCGGAAATGCACTCTTATTCGCCCTGGAGGGCAAGGCCGTCATCGGCTACGAGGGGAAGCAGTATCCCATTAAGGAGGGAGAGAACTTCCGCTTCGACAAAAACGGCCTGCACAGCGTAACCGCCGACGGCCGGTTTAAAATGGCTCTGCTGCTTGTTACAGAATAATTGACCGCCTGCTTATGGCGGCCTGTCAGCCAGGAGGCTGTGTCCCTGCACGCAGCCTCCTGGCTTAATTTTTACAGCAGCTCCTTTGTTTTATACGTAAAGTAGCCTTCGTAATAATAGCTGTGGTCAATACCCTTCATATAGACATCCCGATCCTCCACCTGGGTTGTCAGGGCCTGTCTTAGCAGATGTTTTATTTCAATATCCTTAACCGGGCTTCGTTCCATGGCCAGCAAATAATCCTCTTTATCCACCAGGCTCCAGTCAACCACCTGTCCCAGCTCCTTTTTGAGCATCAGATCCAGCCAGATCCTTGTAATTCTGCCATTGCCTTCCCGAAACGGGTGCGCAATATTCATCTCCACATATTTTTCTACGATTTCGTCAAACGTAGACTGCGGCATTCTTTCAATACCATCCAATGCAGCCTGCAGATACATAACCGGAGCAAACCGGAAATTCCCCTTTGCTATATTTACGCTTCGTATCTTTCCGGCAAAATCATACAGCTCCTCAAACAAAAATCTGTGTATCTCCGCAAGCGTCTGAAACGTCCCTGCTTCAAGACTGTTCAGGCGCCCGCTTTCAAACAGCTCCATTGCTCTTTTTTTGCTGATTCTTTCCTCCGTCTTTGTCAATTCAACAGAATCCTTAATTCCGAGTTTGTTCTCTAAAGGCATGTACATTTTCCTTTCATTCAAACAGCCCTATCGTTCTGGCTCACTGGCACCCATTTTATCATATCTCGCAGGGAAAGGGAACTCCTCTTTGCCCTTTTACCGGTTCCGCAGCCACTTCATAAGCTGTATCACCAGAAGACTCATCAGCGCCAGACCGTATACGGTCAGCAGCTGTCCCAGATTCAATGTCACGACCTGGAAGACCCTCTGCAGTCCCGGAACCGTCATAACTGCCGTGATCAGCACGAATCCGATAAGGAATGCGGCGATCAGGTAAACATTGTCAAAAAACTCTTTTTTAAACAAAACCGGCTTTCTTGCCTTGCAGTTGAATCCATGCACCAGCCTTGAGGTACACAATGTCCCGAAAGCCATGGTGCTTGCCAGCGCGGCGCTGCCGCCCCGATAGCCGATCAGAAAAGCTGTCATGGTCATTGCTCCGATGACCAGGCCCTCGATCCCGATGCTGAACAGATAGCTTCTGGTGAGAATGGACTCGTTCATGGGACGCGGTTTCTGCGTCATCACATCATCCTGGTGCGGCTCCAGCCCCAGCGCGATGGCCGGAAGGCTGTCCGTCAGCAGATTGATAAACAGCAGATGTACCGGCGCAAAGGGCACGGGCAGCGCCGCGACAGCCGCGTACAGTACTGCGAGAATCGCTCCGAAGTTTCCGGACAGCAGGAACTGAATCGCATTCTTAATGTTCTGATAGATGTTTCTTCCGTTCTCCACTGCCTTGATAATGGTTGCGAAATTGTCATCGGTCAGCACCATGGCCGCCGCGTCCTTCGACACCTCGCTTCCGGTAATCCCCATGGCCACGCCGATATCCGCCTGCTTAAGCGCCGGCGCATCGTTCACGCCGTCTCCTGTCATGGCCACAATGTTGCCACGCTCCTGCCAGGCCCGGACGATGCGGATCTTGTGCTCCGGCGATACTCTTGCATACACGGAAATCCCCGGCACAAACGCCTGCAGCTCCTCATCGGACATGGGATCAATCACCGCTCCCTCCACTGCCTCGGAGTCGTCCTTCAGGATACCGATCCGCCTTGCGATGGCCGCTGCCGTAACCCTGTGATCGCCGGTAATCATAATCGGCTTGATGCCTGCGCGGATACATTCCGCAACTGCCGCCGCTGATTCCTCCCGGGGCGGATCCATCATGGCAATCAGTCCCAGGAAGATCAGGTTTTCCTCATCCTCCGCCGCCGGCAGATGTCTGTCCGCCATTTCCTTATAGGCAAAGGCCAGCACCCGCAGACCGCCGGAGGAAAATTCCATATTCTGCCTTCCAATCCTGTCAGCATCGTCTTTTGTCAATTCCCGGACCTCTCCGTCCATCCAGATCCGGTCGGTGCGCCCAAGCAGCACGTCCACCGCGCCCTTGACCACCATCACGGTCTTCTGATCCATGCTGTGGATCGTGGACATCATCTTGCGGTCGCTGTCGAAGGGAAGCTCCGCCTCTCTCGGGCAGCTTTCCCGCAGCTTCTGCACGTCCACCCCCAGCCGGCTTCCCAGATTGATCAGCGCCGTCTCCGTCGGGTCGCCGATCTCCACGCCATTCGTATTGGTCGAATCATTGCAGAGGATACTGTAAGTCAGCAGCAGCCGCTGGCCTTCGTCAGCCCTGTCGATCTCTGCCGCCGGGATACGCTTCCCGTCCACATAGTAGTCCTCCACCGTCATTTTATTCTGCGTCAGGGTTCCGGTCTTGTCCGAGCAGATAACAGAAACGCTCCCCAGGCCCTCCACGGCCTGCAGCTTCCGGATAATCGCGTGCTCCCTGGCCATTTTCTGGGTTCCGAAGGAAAGCACGATCGTAACAATCGAGCTTAATGCCTCCGGAATCGCAGCAACCGCAAGGGCTACCGCAAACAGGAAGGCGTCGCCGATTTTTCCGCCCTGCAGTACATTGACGGCAAATAAAATCCCGCAGAAGATCAGTATGATGACTGACAGCTTCCGCCCAAAATCATCCAGATTCATCTGAAGCGGCGTCCGCTTCTCCGAGGTGCTCCCCAAAAGTCCGGCGATCCTGCCGACCTCCGTCTCCATGCCAATAGCCGTCACCTCATAGGAGCCGCGCCCATAGGTGACAAAGCTGCCGGAAAACACCCGGTTGGTCTGATCGCCCAGAGCCGCCCCCTCCGGGACAGCGTCCAGGGATTTTTCCACCGCCAGGCTCTCTCCGGTCAGCGCACTCTCATCCACCTTCAGACTGGCCACCGTCAGAAGCCTTCCGTCCGCCGGAATGCAGTCTCCCGCCTCGATGATCACCTCATCGCCAACCGTCACCTCTCTGGACGGGATCTGAATCCGCTGTCCATCACGTATCACCTTTGCCTCCGGAGCAGACAGCTGCTTTAAGCTGTTTAACGACTGCTCCGCCTTGACCGTCTGCTCCGTACCCAGAACCGCGTTGATTGTGATTACAATCAAAATAACCACGGAGCTCTCCACGTCTCCCAGGAAACCAGATACAATGGCCGCCGCAATCAGGATAATCACCAGAAAATCCTTATACTGCTCCAGAAATATCTGAAGAATCCCTTTCTTTTTTCCCTCCACCAGCTCATTAAACCCGTATTTTTCCTGGTTTTGTCTGGCCTGCTCACTTGTAAGCATACAGAACCTCCCTTTCCTGCAATAAGCTTGTCCGGTTTTTGTATCATAAAACGTATTTTTCTGTGATACAAAAAAGAGACCCTTATTGCATAGCAAAAATATGCAACAAAAGTCTCATCATTTCATTACGATACGGATGATCACTCATCGTACTGACGACACCGTAAACGTCCTGTCCATATAGCCTTCCGGAACCAGACGCTGATTACTCCCTTTCATCAGGGATACTATAGCAGAAAGCGCCGGCTTTTGTCAAGGTCTCCGACTCCGGTTGTGCCAGAATATTATGCCAGGAACATGGCCCAGCAGGGAATGCTCAGCATGGACAATAAGGTGGACACCACGATGCAGCGCGTCGCAAACATGTAATCGCACCCGTATTTCGCCGCCAGAATCGCGGACGTACTTCCCGCCGGCATTCCGGTGATCAGCACGCAGACTCCGGTTAAAAACGGATCGATGCCAGCCAGCCGGCAGCCAATCAGGGTCAGGGCCGGCAGGAAAACCAGACGCATCGCCGACATGAGCAGCGTGTTTTTATCGAACAGGCTGGACGCCTTCACCTCCGCCATCATCATGCCGATCAGCACCATGGTCAGCGCCGTCGTACAGCCGCCGGCGGACCGCACCGCCTTATCCACCGCCGTCAAAAGCACGCCGGAAGCGGCGCCTGCGGCCCCTCCCGCTGAAATAATGCTGCCGCAGAGGGCCGCCAGCGGCGCCTGGAAAATCAGCAGGGCAAGGCCGATATAAACCGCCACAATGCACGGATGCACCGCGATTTTTTTAATCACGGACTTCATATCCGGACTTTCCGTAAAGCAGGCGATTCCAGCCGACCACATCATCACCCGCATGGGAATGATAAATACCGAGGCGTACATCATGCCTTCCAGCCCGTAAATGCCTTCCGCAATGGGCAGACCCAGAAAGCCGGAGTTGGAAACGATGGTGCAGTACTGCATGACCCGTTTTACCTCCGCAGGCTTTCTGTTGTACAAAACCTTGCTCAGCCCATAGCACACGGCCTGCACCAGAACGGAGATCACCAGCACGATAGCCAGCCTGGCCAGAATGCTCATATCAAATTCCATACGGAAGGAATTGATGATATTGCAGGGGAGGAAGAAGTACAGCACCGCGTCCGTCAGCACTGCCTTCCCCTCCGCCTTCAGAACTCCCACCTTCCTTAAAACCGCTCCCGCAGCTACAAGAATAAACATCATGCACTGCAGAGACCATAACCCGCTGATATCCATTTTCCTGTTTTAGCAGAACCGGTACAGGTTCAGGCCAACCTCCTTGCTCATTTCCCTCTCCACGGTTCCGTCAATGGCCGTCACCGTAATCTCCGCTGTTGCAGACACGTAAGCGGCATTTAAATGTCCGCCATGGACGTTCATCTCCTCATCGCATACGTTGATGTGGAAATGCAGGTACGTCTCCCCCTCTTTTGTGGAAATATTTCCCACCAGGGAAGTGATCTCCATGGGGCCGCTCAGCTCATGCTTCTTGTAAATCTTGTTTACCGTGTCAAACAGTCCGATAACCACCTTGTCCACAGCGCCCAGGCCCACAGCGGAGCCAGCCTTAATCTGTTCCTTCCGGCACAGCGCTTCAATCTGAGTCAGCACCTCCTCGCCGGGATCCACACGCAGCACATAATGATTGTCAAATTTTCTGTATTCCATAATTCCGTCCTTCCTTTCTGTCAGATCAGTTTTTACACAATATCCAGATATACCTTCCTTGTGGGAGCCGGGAACGCCTGGTCAATCTGCGCCAGCTCCTCTCCCGTCAGCACCAGCGAATCCGCACCCGCGTTGTCCAGGGTATGCTCCTTCCGGCTGCTTCTGGGAATCGCGATGGTGCTTCCGTCCCGGATCACAAACGCAAGCAGCACCTGGGAAATGGTGGCGCCGTGCGCCGCCGCAATGCGCTTTAACACCGGCGACTCATAAAGGCCGCGGCGCAGATCTCCGCCCTGAGCCAGCGGGCAGTAGGCCATTAACGGCACTCCGTGGCTGCGCATCCAGGGAAGCAGATCGTACTCGATGCCTCTGGAGGCCACATGGTAAAGCACCTGGTTCACTGCGCAGTTTCTGCCGTCCGGCACGCTCCACAGCTCCTCCATATCGCTGGTGTCAAAGTTTGACACGCCCCAGCGGCGGATCTTTCCTTCCTTTTTCAGCTGCTCCATGCAGGCCACAGTCTCCTCCAGGGGGATGCCGCCCCGCCAGTGCAGCAGATACAGATCCAGATAATCCGTACCCATCCGCTCCATGCTGGCCATACAGCTTTTGAAAATATTCTTCCGTCCCGCGTTGTGGGGATAAACCTTGGACACAATAAACAGCCTGGACCGGTCCATACCGGCGATGGTTCTGCCGATTAATTCCTCCGCCCTGCCGTTTCCGTACATCTCCGCCGTGTCGATTAAGGTCATGCCCGCCTCCACACCGGCCCGCAGCGCCTCCTGCTCTCTCGCAAAGGTGTCTTTGTGCTCGCCGAGAAACCATGTTCCCTGCCCCAGAGCCGGAACTGTGGTTTTATCCGGCAGCGTTACATTTCTGTTCATACCTGTCTGCCCTTCTTTCTGTCCATATACGTATGCCGCAGAGGGGCCGAAGCGCCGGTCTCCCGGCAGTCCGCCCCCGTCTGTCTGTTCTTATTTTCCTGCGATCTCCATGCCCACGCGGATCATCCGGAAGGTTCTGTCCGCGGCGTTTGCGTAAAGCTCCTCCGCTCTGCTTAAGGCCTCCTCAATATCCATGGCTCCGTTGATCGTAGGCACAATGCTCTCCACGCCGAACTCATAGATCTTGTCGGCTCCGTCGCCCATGCCTCCTACAATGGCCACCGCCGGAACCTTCTTCGCCCTGCACCTCTGGCCGATGCCGCTGGGCACCTTTCCAAAGGCGGACTGCCAGTCAATACGGCCTTCGCCGGTGACAACCAGATCCGTGCCCTCCAAAAGCCCGTCAAAATCAATCAGATCCAGAACCGTCTCGATTCCGGATTTCAGCGTGGCGTTTAAGTAGCCGCACAGAGCCGCCCCAAGGCCGCCTGCCGCGCCCGCGCCTGCCAGCTGCTCCACATCCATGCCGCAGTTTCTCATAACCGCCGCGTAATGCTTCATGCCGGCTTCCAGCTCATCCAGGATCTCCGGCGTGCCGCCCTTCTGCTTTCCGAAGGTATAGGTGGCGCCATCCGGGCCGGTCAGAGGGTTATTTACATCGCACATTACCGTGATTTCCGCCTCGGCTGCCGCCGGGTGAAGGCCGCTCACATCAATATCCTCCACCAGGGCCAGATCAGCGCCGCAGCCGGAAAGCTCCTTCCCCTCTTTGTCCAGGAAACGGACGCCCAGGGCTCTCATGGCCCCCATGCCGCCGTCGTTGGTGGCGCTTCCGCCGATGGCGATGGACAGCTTTCTGTAGCCTGCGTCCAGAGCGTTCTTAATCAGCTCGCCGGTGCCGTAGGTGCTGGTGTGAAGCGGGTTGCGCTTCTCTGCGGGAACCATGGGAAGGCCGGATGCGGCCGCCATCTCGATAATGGCGTTGTCTCCGCCGAATACGCCGTAGGAGCTTTCCGTCTCCTCGCCGAGAGGGCCATGAACCTTCACCCTTCTGTATTCTCCCTTCGTCACTGCGATCACCGCGTCTACAGTACCCTCGCCGCCGTCTGCGATGGGCACGCCCACGGTCTCGCAGCCCGGAAAAATCCGGTTCGCGGAGTCTGTCAGAAGACGGATGATCTGCTCTGATGATAAGGTTCCCTTAAAGGAATCCGATGCGAATAATAATCTCATAAACCCTCCTTGGAAGTGCAATAAACCGGCCGAATCAGGAGGAGGCCGGTTTATTGCATCAGTTATATTTGGAAGTAAAAATAGCTGGCTGTTTCTTCTGCAGAACGCAAGCCTTCTGATTAAATCAGGCCGGCCTTGTGCATCTCTGCCTTAATCTTATCCAGAACCGGTCCTTCCGGAGTAGCCAGGTTCGGCGTATACGGAAGACCGATGTTGCGTCCCCGCAGATTCGCCATATCTTTTGCCGCTACCGGGAAGCTTGCGCCGTCCATGGACAGACGCACCGGATTCAACTTGAACTGCGCCTCAAGAGAGCCCGCCAGATCGCCTGCAGCAAACTTGTTGTAAACGTCCGTAATCAGCTCCGGCATAAAGTTGGCCGCGGTACATACGCCGCCCACCGCGCCGTGGCACATGGACGCGTACAGCAGCGTGTCCTTGCCGCCGAATACCTTAAAGTCCACGTCTCTGTTTCTGCGGATGAACTCAGAGGTCTGGGTAATATCTCCGCTGGTATCCTTCATGCCCACGATATTGGGAACCTCATGAGCCAGTCTCTCTACCAGGTTTGCGGAAAGCGTATAGCCCACGCGGCCCGGATTGTTGTACAGGAGAACCGGAATCTCCGGCACTGCGTCAGCAATGGCCTTGAAATGGGTGTACAGCTCTGTCTCCGTCGGCTTTAAGAACATGGGCTGCAGAACAGAAACGCCTGCCGCGCCGTTTGCCGCCGCCATCTTTGCCAGGCGGATGCATTTCTTTGTGCTGATGGCGCCGATGCCGAAGTATACCGGCACGCGGCCTGCGGCCTGATCCATAACGATCTTCAGTCCGCGCTCCATCTCATCTTCTTCAATCACATAGAATTCGCCGTTACTTCCGTAAAGGAGAATTCCGCTTACGCCGCCGTCGATCACATAATCAACCTGGCCGCGGATAGCCTTCTCATCGATCATCTCATCCTTGTCGATGGGAGTGATCATCGGAACAACTACGCCCTTAATGAACTCTGTATTCATACCCTGCTCCTTCATTGTCTTTATCTTATTTTACAATGCTGCTTCCGGAAATCTTCTCGTAGTACTTTACAATGCTGGAGTGATCCTCTTTGTCGCAGCCCTCGCTTCTTAAGAACTGCATAACCTCCATCAGCTGTGCGGTTAAGGGAGACGGAGCGCTGATTGCGTGTGCTGCGTTCAGAGCGTTGGTCAGATCCTTAATGTGCAGCTCGATACGGAAGCCCGGCTTGTAGTTGCCAGCCAGCATCATCGGAGCCTTTGCGTCCATAACGGTGGAGCCTGCCAGACCGCCGCGGATTGCCTGATATACCAGCTCCGGATCGGTGCCTGCCTTCTTGGCGAAGGTCAGAGCCTCTGCTACTGCCGCAATGTTGATTGCAACCACCATCTGGTTTGCCAGCTTTGCCACGTTGCCGGAACCAAGATCGCCTACGTATACAACAGAACCAGCCATGGTCATCAGCATGTCATAGTACTTGTCAAACAGCTCCTTCTTACCGCCGCACATAACGGACAGGGTGCCGTCGATTGCCTTCGGCTCTCCGCCGGATACCGGGCAGTCAAGCATATCGATGCCCTGCTTGGCCAGCTCTGCGCCGATTGCCTTGGACTCGGTCGGGTCGATGGAGCTCATGTCGATGACAACCAGGCCCGGCTTCGCGCCCTCTGCAACGCCGTTGGCGCCCAGAACAGCCGCTCTTACGTGGGGGGAGTTGGGAACCATGGTGATTACAGCCTCAACCTGAGACGCAACCTCCTTGCCGCTCTCTGCTGCTGCAGCGCCGCAGGATACCAGATCCGCAACCGCCTCTTTATTGAAATCAAATACTACCAGCTCGTAACCGGCCTTAACCAGGTTCTTTGCCATCGGTCTTCCCATAATACCTAATCCGATAAATCCAACTTTCATGTTTGTCATCCTCTCTTTCTTTGATGGAAATGATATAGTTTTTTCAGCCTTTCGGCTGTATGTTACTGCTTATGTCCGCATTATAATCAAATTTGTTTCTCAGAACAATAGGCTCTTTTGCTAAATTTAGGGGTATTTTTTATTGCTTTTGCTTGTTCTTTCAAATCAGTTTCATTTTTATTTCAACTCTGTTCGTTTGTGATTCTATACCTGTGTTGAAAACTTCAAACTTCCCGTTTTTCCGCTGTTATGATATAATGAGTGTTAGTGAGCCAGAACAAGCCTCCTCTGCAAACGAAAGGACGATATCATGATGCCGACCGATGTCCACGCCGCAGCGTCTCCTTATTTTTCAACGCCGGTAACCCAGTTTTCCAGCCTCCGCCTGCTTTCCGATTCTCAGGAAAAGGTAAGCCGGGGCACCACGGATTTCCCCTGCTGCGCCTATATCTGCGATTTCGGCCGCGTGGCCGCCGGCATATATCCCATGCACTGGCACAATGAGCTCCAGTTCACTGTCACCGGCCAGAACAGTCTTTCCGTCCAGGTCAACAGCGAGACCGTCGTTCTTTCGCCGGGAGAAGGGATTTTCATCAACTCCCGGGCATTTCACTCGATCGAATCCGCAACCCCCGGCAGCGGCGAGAGACTGGATATTATCTTTGAACCGAACCTGCTTTACGGCACTCATCAGAGCGTTTTTTACCAGAAGTATGTTTCTCCCCTTCTCGGCTGCCGTTCCCTCCCTTATGTGAAGCTGCCGGCAGATTCTGATTTTGGCAGAGATATGCTTGCGCAATTTCACAGAGCGTTCCTCGCCTGTCAGGCTCAGCCCTTCGGCTTTGAGCTGGAGACACGGGACGCCCTGTCCGCCGCCCTGCTTTTGATCTGCCGGAATTTCCGTCAGGAGATTCTCGCTTCCGCAGGCAGCTCTGACAGCCGGGAGATCCGGGTCCGCCAGATGGTCAACTATATCTATAAAAACTATCAAAAGCCCCTGACCCTCGGACAGATCGCCGCCTCCGCCTCTGTCAGCGAGCGGGAATGCTTCCGCTGCTTTCACGAGATTTTAAACACCACGCCGGTAGCGTTTTTAAAAAGGCACCGTGTCACCGCCGCCCTGGCTCTGCTCGAGGATTCCTCCAACACCATTTCTGATGTGTGCTATCTCAGCGGCTTTAACACGCCCAGCTACTTTATCAAATCCTTCCGGGAGTTCATGCACTGCACTCCCGCGGAATACCGGTCGCTGCTGGCTTCAGGAAGCCGTCCGTGAAGCTTCAGAATCGCAATCAGCATCCGGTCCCGGAAATCCTCCAGGGTTTCCCGGGTATTTCCCTCCGCGCTGCTTCTGTGCTTCATTTCCTCAAGAACGCCCTGCTGAGCCATATCCGGCCACTCCTCCGGCAGACGCTTTAAGTCCTCCATATCCCTGTACC
>JAUNGW010000142.1 GCA_030524245.1 Eubacteriales bacterium | reverse complement strand
GACAATCCGGGGAAAAATCATAGCAGTCACAGCGGCCGTCACTCTGGCTATCGCCGCAGTGACCATTTACGTATGCTCTTTTGTATTCCAGTCCTTTTTAAGGAAGACGGAGATCCAGTCCGCCGAGTTCAACATGCAGGTTATCTCCAGCAATGTTTCCGCAGACCTGGATAATATCCTTATATTTACCGGCTGGTGCCAGACAAGCGCCGATATCAGCCGGTATCTGGATCTTTTTTCCGACAAAACCAGAATGCCGTCCATTTCCTCCGAGGATTTTTCTCTTCGGAACACGGCCATGCGCACCTACGAGCGGCTGAAGGAGGAATACAGCAACACTCCCTCCTCCAGCCAGTATATCTCCCGGGCGCTTATTTCCCCGGAAAATCTTCAGAATTATATGCAGATATCCGATACCTACGCCACCACCACCTCGGCGGCAGCCCAGGTATTGTATCATGACGAACAGTTTCAGAAGGCCTTAAACGCCGATGGCTATCTTTGGGAGGGCTTTCAGCGGGATCCGCTGCTTTCCGGCGATTCCAGACAGTTTCTCCCCATTGTGCGGCCTATCTACAGCCCCTACAACAGCAGCCGGATCGGATGGATTTACATTACGATCCCGGAACGGATGATTTCCGATTATTTAAATACCTTTCCGATGGATACGGATTCCATCCTGTACATAACCATCGGAAGCCGAACCTACCTTTATGACGGCGCGAATTTTCAGGAGACGGATCCCGGCTTTCAGATCATAAAGGAAATCCCCGGTCAGACCGTCAATCCGCAGAATACGGCCTCTATGGTAAGACTTTCCGACGGCAGCCGCCGCTATATGGTCAGCTGTCCGCTGACAGATCAGGGCTGGTACATTACCCAGATTCTCTCCGACCAGTCCTACATGGCACAGCAGTCCGTTTACAATTCCATCATCGGCGGAATCGTTATTGTGATTCTCATTGCCGGGGTTCTTCTTTATATGCTGCTGAACCGGCTGATCAATCTTCCCGTGGCGAAGCTCCAGGGAAGAATCAGCTCCATCGCCCAGGGAGATTTCTCCAGAGACACCTCCATCGAGTGGCCGGACGAATTCGGCGCCATCGGCCGCGGCATCAACCAGATGTCGGAGGACGTCGTTACCCTGATGAACAAGAAGGTGGACGATGAAAAGCAGAAAAAGGACCTGGAATATCAGATCCTTCAAAGCCAGATCAACCCCCACTTTCTTTATAACACCTTAAATTCCATCAAGTGGATGGCCACGATCCAGGGGGCGAAGGGAATCGGCGAGATGACGACCGCGCTGGCAAGGCTGATGAAAAACATCGCCAAGGGAACCACGGTTCTGATCCCCTTGAAGGACGAGCTGGAGCTGGTCAACGACTATTTCACGATTCAGCAGTACCGGTACGGAGGCAGCATTGCCATCGAGTACCAGATTGAGGACGAGTCCCTGAAAAAATGCCTGATCCACCGCTTCACCCTCCAGCCCATTGTGGAAAATGCTCTGTTTCACGGCATTGAGCCAAAGGGCTGCGCCGGACGGATTCTGATCCGCGCCTGGGAGGATACGGAGGACGGCCCGGACAAAAGCCGTCTGCTGCGGGTGTCCGTCACGGACAACGGCATCGGCATGACCGCGGAAACCATCAAAAAGGTACTCTCCGGAGATGAGGCTCCCTCGGCGGACTTTTTCCGCCATGTGGGCATCAGCAACGTGAATAAGCGGATCCAGTACGAATTTGGAGACGCCTTCGGTATTTCTATCGAAAGCCGGATGGGCGAAGACTCCTTTACTACCATGACTATTACGCTGCCCCTCCGGACGGCTGAAAGGACGGAAACCTTATGATTAAATTACTGATTGTGGACGATGAGCCGCTGGTTCAGATCGGCATCAAATCCATGTTAAACTGGCAGGAGCTTGGCATCGAGGTCTGCGGCACTGCAGTCAACGGCCAGGCGGCGCTGGATATGATCCGGGAGTACGCCCCTGAGCTGGTGATCACCGACATCAAAATGCCTATTATGAACGGACTGGATCTGGCGAAGGCCTGCCGGGATGAATTCGGCCCCATTCCTCTTTTCATTTTTCTGACCAGCTACGAGGAGTTCCAGCTGGTGCGCCGCGCTCTCTCCTACCAGGCTGTGGATTATCTGGTAAAGCTGGAGCTGGACGCAGAAAGTCTGGAAACCTCGGTCAAACGGGCTCTCTCCCGCTTAAAGGAGCTTCAGGAAAGCGAGGCCTACCGCCAGTCGGACGGACGTCCTCTGCTGCAGAGCTACAACGACAAATTTTTCATGCGGCTTCTGCACAATTTATTTGACAGCCGGGAGCAGTTTATGATCCAGGCAAAGGATCTGAAGCTCGATTTTTCTGATCAGTGCTACATTGCCTGCCACGGAGAGATCCACAGCAGCGCCCAGCTGGATTCTGCCCGGCAGATGAATCTTTACTCCAGCAGCCTGCAGGTGGTTCAGGAAATTTTCGGGAAGTATGCCCCATGCTATGTGATTTCCCTGGATAAGATCCATTTCGCCGCTGTTTTTCATTTTCCGTCTATGGAAAAGGCAGATATGACAGCGGTTCAGGACGCGGCGGCCAACGCCTGCTCCATGGTGCACAATTACTTTAATGTGTGGCTGACCCTGGGAACGGGAAGCGCGGTGGACGATCCCTTAAAGATCAGCGTTTCCTATCAGGAATCGCGTCAGGCCTTCAATCTGGCCACCAGAGAGGAGCAGGTGGTTCCCTTCTCCAGGGTTACAGAGGAGTCCATGAAAAACTCCTTCAACATCACGCTGTTTAAAGGCGCTCTGACCAGAGCCTTCGAGGAGTTTGACACGGACGTGCTCTATAGCACCTTATCAGAGATTACCGGGTTATTTTCCGCCAATCCGCAGCGGCAGCTGCAGGCCCTGGACGCGGCCTGCAACATTCTCTATCTGGCTCTCTCCCTGCTTCCCGGCGGCGAAGAAACCTTACAGGAGATATTTGCGGCTTACCCGGACGGCTACCGGTCCATCTACAGGCTGAAAACCGTTCCGGAGGTCATCAAGTGGTTAAATACTCTGCGGGACGGTCTCTGCGACGTGCTGAAAAACCGCAGAAAAACATACAAGGATCACGTAATTACCAATGTGCAGAAATACATCGGCAGCCATGTGGAGGAGCGGCTTTCCTTAAACGATGTGTCCGCAGTCTTCGGCCTGAGCCCCAACTACTTAAGCGCTCTCTTTAAAAAGACCTGCAATATAGGCTTTACGGAATATGTGACCCAGAAAAAGATCGGACGGGCCAAGGCGCTTCTTCTGGAGCAGGATTTAAAGATTTACGAGGTGGCCGACCGGCTTGGCTTTGAGAGCGCGTTTTATTTCAGCAAGGTATTTAAGAAGGTGGAGGGTGTTTCCCCCAGGGACTTTATCCAGTCCCACATCCAGGCGCCGTAGGCCTTTTGCCTGCCTTAACAGACATTAAACCCGTGAAAAGGAGTGATTATATCATGTTTTCAGAGCTTGTTAAACAGCTTCACAATCCCTGTACCCCTTACCAGCTCCCGGCTCCGGCCTCCGACCGGGCTGCCTGGGAATCTGTCCGCCCGGAGCTTTTAAAGGCGCTGTCTGACCGGGGCCTCAGCCGTCTTCCGGCTGTCTGGCCCCAGCTTCTGGCTGCAGATTTTCTGGAATTTTCCCGCAGCGGCAACCGGGTTCGTTTTGAGGACAAGCAGTTTGAACGCCGCAATCTGTTAAATGATCTGGTGCTGGCGGAATGCGCCGAATACCGCGGACGGTTTCTGGATGAAATCATCAACGGCATTCAGCTGATCTGTGAGGAAACTGCCTGGCAGCTGCCTCCGCACAACTCCTACATCCGGGACACGCCTCAGCTTCCTTATCCGGATGTAACCCGGCCGCTGATCGATCTGTTTGCAGCGGAAACCGGAGCTGTGCTGGCTGCAGCCCGCTATGTGATGAGCGCAGAGCTTGACGCGGTAAGCCCTCTGATCGGTAAGATGGTGGACGCCAGGCTGAGGGAGCGGATTTTTATTCCTTATCTGAACGGGCATTTCTGGTGGATGGGGGACGGCGTCAGCCATATGAACAACTGGACCGTCTGGTGCACCCAGAACGTACTGCTTGCCGCAGCTCTTTCCGATATTCCGGAAGAAACCCGCAGGCAGATTGTGGAAAAGGCCTGCAGAAGCATCGATTATTTTCTGGACGAGTATGGGGAGGACGGCTGCTGCGATGAAGGCGCCCAGTATTTCCGTCATGCGGGACTGTGCCTGTTTGGATGCATGGAGCTTCTAAACGGCATGACCGGCGGACATTTTTCCCCGCTCTGTCAGGCGGAGAAGATCCGGAATATTGCCTCCTACATTCAGCGGGTTCATGTAGCCGGCCCTTACTATATCAACTTCGCCGACTGCTCTCCTGTCGCCGGAAGGTGCAGCGCCAGGGAATTCCTGTTCGGGAAGCGCACAAAAAATCCGGCGCTTATGCAGTTTGCAGCTGAGGATGCCATGCAGACCGAGGATCCTTTGCTGACCGGCGAGCACAATCTGTGGTACCGCCTGATGATGGTATTTACGGATCAGGAGATGCAGAATGCCGCAGCACACGGCGCCCACACGGCTTCCGGCAACTGCCCGGACATTTTCTATCCCAGCGCCGGCCTGTTCATCGCCCGGGACAGCCGTTTCTGTCTGGCTGTAAAAGCAGGCGACAATGATGACAGCCACAACCACAACGATACCGGCAGCTTTACGGTCTACAAGGACGGAAAGCCCATGTTTGCAGATATCGGCGTGGAAACCTATCAGAAAAAGACCTTCTCTCCTGAGCGCTACTCCATCTGGACCATGCAGTCCCAGTACCACAATCTGCCGTCCTTTACGGGCTGCAGCCAGGCGGATGCTGACAGCTGCCCTTACGGCTATGCCGTCAGCTTTGCAGGAAACAGCGGCACAGTCGCCGCCATGGAGCACGATGGCGCACAATACGCCGCCTCCGGCGTATCCTGGAGCTTTGACGCTGATACCGCGCAGATTTCCATGGAAATCGCCGGCGCCTATCCGGATCCCCGGGTGCGGTCCTATAAGCGGACCGCGCGGCTGAACAGAGAGCGTTCCATCGTCATCACGGACAGGGCGGACTGCGCTCCCCTGCGCCCGGTGCTGTCTCTGATCACCTATGAAACGCCTGCCTGGGACGGACAGTCCCATACGCTTTCCGTCGGAGAGCTGGGCAGCTGCCGCATTCAGGGCGCCGGCCGCGTTACCATCGAACGGCTTCCCATTACAGATCCGCGGCTTCAGACCGCCTGGAAGCACGACATGTGGAGGGTACTGGCAGAAATGAACGGAAACGAACTGGAGCTGGAAATTCAGTAAACCGTTTCCTGCGGCATGGCAAAAAGCCCGGG
>JAUNGW010000007.1 GCA_030524245.1 Eubacteriales bacterium | reverse complement strand
TTCATCTGAGCCTATTTTTTTAGCCCAGTTTTTCATAGATCACTTGACACTACCATATTAATTTTGATAGCGAAGACTCTCCGCCATGTTTTTAAATTCCTTCTTTGGCATAATTCCGGATAAATAATAAACGCCTTTTTCCAATGGAAGATTTATGCTGTATTCGATTTCTCCTGATTCCAAAAAGTTTTCTTCCAAAACCAGTTCCGTCTCCAGCCATGGATTATACACTACTTCCGATGATAATCTGTCAGAAACAGACACCCCAACAATTCCTTTTTCTGTATTATATTTTTCTTCCCTCAGCATGATTTTTTTGCCTTGGTATTCAAATACAAGTGTCGCCCTGTTATCATCCATTACGAGTTCCTGATATTCCATTCCCTCTGGCATAACAACACACATGGCTTTTATCCCCAGCTTTTCCTCAATCTCCGCATATGCCCGATCTAAATCATCCAATCGTCTCTGGAAGGTCACATTCTGCTGAAACAGAATATTTTCCTTTCCCTGAACGGGATATAATGCATATTTATACTCCCGGCGTCCTGCTGCCACGATAGTCATGCCCACTGCAAATATGCCAATCATTGCTGCCAGCAGCAGCGCTCTTTTCTTTTTATAAAGCCTTTTCTTCCTGGCTTTTTCTGCAATGTCCGCTTCCGTCCTTTTATTGTACTCTTCCTCTGTCACCTGACGCAGCCCGCGTTTTTGGATTTCCTTCAGGACCTTTTCCAAGTGCTCCTTCTGAGCCTTCTCCATACTGGCAGCCATCTCCGGATGGCGCTTTTTCTCCTCCTCCAGCTCCTGAACCGCTTTATCATAATCGGCCATCAAGCTGGATTCGTCCATGCCGAAGATCCCGCGTATATGCTCATCTATATGGTTGTGCTCATCCTTCCATGTTTCTTTCTTCACTTGCGTTCCTCTTTTATGGATTATCCTTCATGCTGCGTTTTCCCTGCTTATTTCAACAGGTTCGGGGTTGACTTTTCAGTTTTTGTGGGTACTATAATAATAAAAAGTCCAAATTTGGGAGGCAACTGTCTATGAAAACTATCGTTTTGACCGGCGGCGGTACAGCCGGACACGTTACGCCAAACCTTGCTCTTCTTCCATCTCTTATGGAGCGCGGCTATGAAATCCATTATATCGGCTCCTACAACGGAATTGAGCACAAGCTGATTGAAAATGCCGGCATTCCCTATGACGGAATCTCTTCCGGAAAGCTGCGCCGTTACTTCGATCTGAAAAACTTTTCCGATCCCTTCCGCGTGATCAAGGGCTATGCTGAAGCGCGCCGCCTGATCAAAAAATACCGTCCGGATGTGGTTTTTTCCAAAGGCGGCTTCGTTGCTGTTCCTGTCGTTCTTGCAGCGAAGCACTACAAAATACCAACCATTATTCACGAATCCGATATGACTCCAGGCCTGGCAAACAAGATCTGTATTCCCTCTGCCGCCAAGGTCTGCTGTAACTTTCCTGAAACGCTGCAATATCTTCCTGAGGATAAAGCGGTTCTTACCGGCTCCCCTATCCGTCAGGAGCTTCTTCAGGGCGACCGCCTTACAGGGCTCCAGTACACAGGACTCTCAGCAGCCCGGCCAATCATCCTGGTGATCGGCGGAAGCCTTGGCGCTGTGGCTGTAAACAACGCTGTCCGCAGCCTGCTTCCCAAGCTGCTGGAATCATATCAGGTCATACATATCTGCGGCAAAGGGCATTTGGATGACAGCCTGATTGGCCGCGCCGGATATGTACAGTATGAATATGTTGACGCTCCGCTTCGTCACCTGTTCGCTGCCGCAGATCTGATCCTCTCCCGGGCAGGCGCGAATTCCATCTGTGAGATTCTTGCTCTGCGCAAGCCTAATATCTTAATCCCGCTGTCTGCCGCTGCCAGCCGGGGCGATCAGATCCTGAATGCCCGTTCCTTTGAAAAGCAGGGCTTTTCCACGGTTCTGGAGGAGGAACAGGTAACAAACGAAACGCTTTATGAGGCGATTCAAAGCACCTATGAAAACCGTCAGCGTTTTATCTCCGCAATGAAGCAAAGCGCTTTGTCTGATGCCGTTGACATCATAACAAATCTGATTGCCGACTATGCAGAGACAAAATCAGCCGACTGACATTCTCCCGGCGCCCGGCATTAAATTGTTCCGGGCGCCTTTTTCATACGCTCTGCTGCCGCCTGGAATTCTCTTGCTTCCGCCAGCTCCATCTGCTCACGTATATACCTTCTCGCTCTCATAAGTCTTGTTCTGCATGCAGCTGCTGAGATTCCCAGCATGCTGCTGACCTCATCCATAGGTCTGCCCTCAATCACGTACAGCAAAACTACGGCAGCCCACTCCTTCTTCATGGACTTAAGAATCCCCATAACCTTACTATACGTCTCTTTCTGAACCATAACAGCGGCAAGATCCCTTCCCGCAATCATATTCAGCTCATACCGGTATACCGGCATCTCCGCCGGATCCATGCAGCTTACATCTCTGTTTTCGCATTTTCTCCAGTAATCAATGCAGCGGTTCCTCAGTATTTTCAAAAGAATGGCTCTCACCTTGTAATCCGGCCATGTCAGCGGATAATGCTCATAATAAGACAGGAATGTTTCCTGAAGCATATCATCAATTTCATCATACGGAATGCCTTTACGTTTCGCTGCCGCACTCAGCAGTGAATAATAGCTGCTGTGTATTAAACAAAATAATTCTTCTCCTGATTCTCTTTCGTGATCAAACATTACTCCATCGCACCTTTCAGTTTTTTTGCAGTCTGTGACAGCTCCTCTGGATCTGTCTTGCCCGGTTCCCAGGCAACCATCGCCGGCCCACCCTCGTAGCGTGGGATCACGTGTACATGCAGATGAAATACCGTCTGCCCTGCACAGGTTCCATTGTTCTGAACCACGTTGAACCCGTTTGCTCCCAGTCCGGCTTTCATTGCCTTTCCAATTCTTGCCGCCAGTGGAAACAGCTTCTCCGACACTGCCTTGTCCGATTCGCAAATATCCCTGTAATGATTTTTGGGCAGAATCAACGAATGCCCCTTAGATGCCGGACCCAGATCCAAAATCACCCGGAAGTCGTCATCTTCATATACCGTGGATGACGGAATCTCTCCATTTGCGATCTTACAAAAAATGCAATTCTCATCTCTCATGGATTCACCCCCTTTTCTTGCGTTTTATTATATTTCCCAGGATCCATCAACGGGCAGCCGTTTAGGCTTCCTGTACATAACTGCAGCCAGAGCAATGCCGATCAGCAGACCGCCGACATGAGCCGCATTATCTACACCCCCGCTGGTAAATCCAAAATACAGGGAAAATATAATCGTAATAATCAACTGTTGGCTGCTCAAATCCTCCAATCTGCCCCGATTAATCAAAACAGCATACAGCAGCCCGCCAATTACTCCAAAAATAGCGCCTGATGCGCCGGCGCTTACCACAGGCATCTCTGCGTTCATCCCCGCAATCAGAGAAACCACATTGGCTCCCACGCCGCACAGAAGATAAAAGATCAGGTATTTTATCTTTCCCAGCGCCCTTTCCAGGTTGTCTCCCAATACAAAAAGCACCAGCATGTTATTTACAATATGGTTAATTCCAAAATGCATAAATATAGACGTGAGCAATCGGTAATATTCGTGATTCACCAAAACAAGCGGTCCGAACATGGCGCCATGCTCCACCATGAATAAAATATCCTCACTGGATCCGGCAATTTCAAGAAACAAAAAATAACCGATATTCAAAGTAATCAGGATTCCATTCACCCAGGCCCGATTCTGTCTGCTCCTGTATTGCTCCATCTGATGCATCTCCATAGTCTGCCATATTGATAAATTTTCTTCTTCTGCACTATTTTAGCATAATATGCGCTGTTTGTTAAGACATTCTGGCTCCCCAAATCAAAAAATGTGTTAATTTTTTAATTTTTCATTCAAATTTGTATCTGTACCTGGCAATACACACCTCGTCCCCTTTCTGCAGACATGCAATTTCATTATTTGCCAGCAGACGCCCCTCCACGGCCGTTCCATTGGTAGAATTCAGATCCTGGATATAATACTCATTGTCCTTCCGGTCAATTCTCAGATGGAGACGGCTTACTGTCTCCTTCGGCAGCACATAATCAACCAGATTTTCCTGCTTCCCTATTATAAACGGATAATAGGAAAGAATTATGTCATCTGTGTCCTCCTCCAACGACCGAAGTCTGCACAGCTGTCCCGTTCCCGCAGCAGACAAATCAGCCAGCAGCACAGTATCCTGGCCCGCCGCCGTCTGATCCATGGGCTTCTGATTCATGGACTTTTGATTCATGGATTTCTGGGCCACATTTTTCTGACTCACAGCTCTTTCTCCGACTGCCGTTTCCATCCGCAGCCCTGTGTTCTGCTGCGCAGAATCGGCGCTTTCTTCCTCCGGCTCTTCTTCATAAAAGATCATGTCCCACGGAACCTGAACCATCTCCTCCTCCGCACCGAAAAATCTCTCCTTCAGCCATGTACAGAAGCGTTTCCAAAAGCTGTTTTTTCTGGCTTCATCCGGTTTTCTTTCAGCATTCTTTTCCGCCTCCATCATATCATCCGTTTCGTCTTCCGCCTTTAGCATATGCCTTTCTCCGGTCAGATCTTCCATACTCAGCCCGTCTGCCGTTTCTCGCTTATCAGGAATGCGCCCCAGTGTGCGCATCTCTCTGCCTCTGTCAGTCCCCAGAAGCCGCAGCAGATCTTCTATTCCATAATTCTCCCTGCGGGTTTCCTGATACAGCTCATAAGCCAGTACAACACAGTCCCGATCCTGATGATCCACCTTCCCCAAAAGATATTCCATCAAACGCCCACAGTCATCCGGAAAACAATTCCTGCCGCCCGGAACTGCACAGAGCCACAGGCGGAAGGTTTCCGGCTCCAGGTAGATATAGTCCGGTTCCAGCATAATACATCCTTCCGGCAGCAAATACCGCTCCATCTGATCCAGAACCCTGGCCAGATCAAGCAGAATCCTGCGAACCTGCGGCTCCTGAATACTCTGGCTCTCCAAAATTCTGGATAATGGCTGTTTAGAAGTGATCTCATAACAGAACTGATCCTTCCCATCGGTCTGTCTCAGATGAAAATGCAGCAGTCCTTCAATCCGGTTGGACGCCAGCATCCTGCACTCAAATGTATTTTTGCATGCGTCCTCTGACTCTAAAATCATGTAATTATGCTTCATTTCTCTCCGATAGCTGATTTTCATGGAATATCCTCCGCCAGACTCCACATTCTCAAGGATTTTTCAGGCCGAAATACAGAGGCGGCAATCTCCAGACTCCAGCCGGTTCCGCCAGATGATCTGATTATTTCCGTCTCTCCGGCGTTTTCGATCAAATGCCTGGCCTGATCCGCTTCTAAATGCAGCTGGAATTCTCCCACCGTTTCTGCCCGCAGATCAAAGGCCTGCCCCAGCAGTATCATAAGAGAAAACAAAACAACTGACATTACCCCCGCTGCTTCTACTGTCAGGCTGGCTCTCAGTTCTTTCCTTACGCTGTATCGTGTTCCCTGCTCTGCCATCCTTCGCCCCTCCTGTCCTCATCCTCCGAGCTCCCGCAGCACCAGCCAGATACCAGGAGCTGCCAGGAATGGCAGAAATGGCACTGTGCACGATCTTACATCCTCTCCGTTCCGGCATTTTCCATACACAAAATATCCCAGGCAGAAAACTCCGCAGCAGAATATGCCTGAACATAGCAGGAGAAAATTCCCCCAAAATCCCAGCAAAGTCCCACTGACAGCGAAAAACCAGCCGTCTCCCGCACCGATGCTGTTTTGGCTGGCTTTGGAAATCATCAAAAGAACCATCCCCACTGCCGCTCCCATCAGACAGTCCCCTGTCTTCTGCCAGCCGCCTGGAAAAACACTCTGGCGCAGAGCCATGACTGTCGATATCATACCGAAAAGCTTATAGATCCTCACATCGACAGCCTTCTTCCTCAGATCCTGCCCCGATGCACACAGCAAAAAACACAAAAACACCCAATATTCCCACCGCATGACTGCCTCCTTAATGCATATCAATGACTGCAGTAAGAGCACGGCCCCAAATGCTCCACCTGTTCCTTTTTAACCTCCTGCACATAGGCAATGGTTGCGCTGCAGTTCTGCGTCCTGTGATAATGGCGTCCCTGAGGCATGATATAAACCGAACCGCCCGATCCGGCTCCAGCCCCGCATACGCTGCAGGCATGATATTTTCCGCCGCTTTCGTTTCGTCTGTCTGACAAAGAGTCAAAAGAAACTGCCGTCAAATTGTTTGACAGATAATGACAGCTCTTGTCTGTATGATAACGGGTACTATATCTCCCCACATATACGCGGTCTCCGCCATCTCCGCCTTCTCCCCGCCCATCCGTCCCAGATTCTCCGTCACCGCCGTTTTTTCCAATCCACGCCCTGCGCCTGCATCGGATGGTCCGGGAAATACTTCTAAGGCCAGGCACAGGAAGGGGCATCCTTATTTCGTAATCCAAAATCAGGTCTATGATCTCTCCATCTTCTCTGATGGACGATCTCAGAAGATTTACGCCAATTAAGTTCTCCGTATCTATATAGGAAAGGATCCTGGACTGTGCATATACAGCCGCAACTCCCTTTCCCAGACTGCTGCCCAGTCTTCTGTCCGCGTCATCTGCGCCGGGAACAGACAGCAGATCACCCTTTTCCAGAGCATCCTGCAGGTAACTGTACCGGCTGATGGTTTCTCCTACAGCTTCCAATCCCGCCTGCAGCTGCCGCTCGGTATTCATGATTTTCATTGGCAGCAAAAGGCTCAGGGAGGCGAACAGAAACAACGATAAGGACAGCGCCGCCTCCAGCGTCATCACCGCGGGGACGGACGGGAATGCCTTTTTACCATGCCTGACCAGGAACCTGTTAGAATTTTCAAAGAGGATTCGTACCTGGAGAGTCACGACTTGATTTTTCTTTTTTATGGAATATGGAATTGTCCCACAGAACTGCAGTCTGTTATAAGAACTGAGCTCCTGATCTGACAGGGAAAAAGGCATTCCCGTCCGCCTCCTTTCTGCAAAAATGCGTATTTATGAATAATTTCGTTCCGCAGCTGCCTTCATAGAGTAAAGATGATCTCCTCCCAGCAGGTTTTCCACAAAGCCAAGAGAAAAAAATACGTGTTTTCCACAAAAGCTTCCCTGAACTTTTGCCTGATACACGCCATGTCTCATCCGGAAGCTGTCCTGCTGCTTCCGTAAATTCGTCTGAATCAAATCCATCATCCTGTACTCCTGCTTCACAATGCTGTCCATAAACAGCAGGATCTTCATCCAGGACAGCCATCCCAGACCACGGCCGCTTTCGGTGGTTTCCAGCTTCCCTGTCCTGCCAAAATCCAAAAGCTGTTCCAGTCCCAGATTCCAGTCCTCCCGCCCTTTTATAAGCGGAATCCTTCCCCCGCTCAGCAAACTGCGGATATCTGCAAGAGATTCTCCCAACGCCCACACAGACATAATGAAAAACGCTGTGACCAGCAAAAGAGGCGTAACCGCTGCCGCTCCGGTAACTGCCGCCGCCAGAGTTCTTGCCTGAGTGCGCTTTTCTGTATCCGACAGAATATGAATCAGGTTCAGCCCCTCCCGGACTGCCAGCAAACGATGCACTGCTGACGACAGATTCTCTCGGTCTGACAGCTCTCCCCCGATCAGATACTCCACCTCATACTGCAGGCCAGTCCGCAGGTCCTCTGTCCCTCCGCCGCTTTGCGCTTCTTCACTCTGCAGCTCTGTATTCTGTATTTCACTGCAGAAGTTTCCAAAAAATTTCCCACAGTACTCATTCACCAGCAAATGCTCCAAAAATTCAATTCCCCGGCTTCCATTGGCCTCATCCATGGAAGAAGGCAGGTCTTCTGAGGATATACTCCGGTTGGAAACCGAAATATCCTCCGGAACAAGCAGCTCCAGCATCCCTTCCTGATACAAAGCTTCCACCTGCTTCAGCCAGCCCTCCTTTTCCTTGTCCTTCACACCATGGGCAAAGGACAGTTCCGCAATCTTTATCTGCTCCAGCTGATGCCGGACCGGAGCCCAGAGTGCCGATTCATCCGGCCCTTCCCCATCCTCGTCATCCTCCCAGGAATCAATCGTATTCTCCACCTCCTCTGCTTCCCGGATCAATGCCTCTACTGCCGCCGCATTCTCCAGAGAGCTGTTCCCAAGAGCCTCAACCTCCTGTCTTCGGGCCCCGTCCTCCGACACATAGCTTTCATATTCCCGGATTTCCTGTTCCAAAAGCTGACGGGCGGCCGCGCTGCAGTCATTCATACCAGCTTCATATTTTAAGCGGCTTTTTTCCAGGCTCCGGGACAGGCGTTCCGCGCAGTCCCGATATTTCTCCACCAGCTGCGGCATTCGTTTCATTTCCCTCATCAGCGCAGCTGCCGCACGGCGAAATCCCGGCCCGTCTAACTGCTGCAGTCTGGAATATCCTTCCTGCTTTTTCTCTCTTTGCACCTTCAGACTTTCACTGACCGTCTCCAGAGAATGCTCCAGTTCAAGCACCTCCTTTGCATTTCCTCTGTAGCTGTCTGCTGCCGCAGTCACCGCAGCCGCTTCCCGTGCACGATCCCACAGATCTGTCACTGTAGCTGCGTCAAAATCCATACTCCAGACGCCATATTTCATATATTCTAAAATTTCCTGTTCAAAATACTCCCCCTGTCCGTCCACCGCACGCAGGATCTCCGTTGTCTCCACGCCTTCTCTGCTTATAGGATACCAGTTATCCACCTCCAGATATGGCTCTGTAAAGCTGGCAAAATCCGTCGCCAATCCACTGCCCTCCTCATATTCCGCAAATAAAAGCCGATATGAATCCCACAGGGGCCGATGGTACTGACTGAATACCGAATCCAGAGCTGATGCTACCGCCATATTTAAATACCACCGGGAGCCAGCCATTCTGGCCGACTCCAGCAGCACCGCAAACAGGGCAAATACACACATCATAATCAGCGCCAGAAAAACCGTTACCTGCCCATTCTGCTCTGCTTTCATTAATAGACTTCCTTCGACTGGCTTTTGATTTCCTTGAAAATGCTCTCCAAAAGATCTGTAATCTGCGATTTGAAAATAATCACCAGACCAATCAAAACCACCAGAATCAGAACCACCTCGATCACGCCCACACCATCCTCCTGACGGAGAAATTCCATAAATTCACGCAGCATATTTCAACCTCCTTATCCCATTGACATCATAGCCGGGGCCATAATCATCACCATAACCATACCGAGCATTAAAAACAACGGAAGCAGCAGCTTTGTCCCTGCCTCCTCCCCCATCCTCCTGGCCAGATTTTTCCGCTGTTCAAATGCATCCTCCAGTTCTGTCTGCAGCACAGCTCTCAGATTCTTTGTTCCTGCCTTCCGGTTCTGTTCCAGCAGACTGCTCAGCTTCAGATACGGCTGCAGCCGGCATCTTCTCCCAAACTCCCTGTAAGCAGTTCCCTCCGGAACTCCGTTTTCTAACTGGTGGAAGGTCTGGCACACCTCCTCGCTGGCAGCCCGCATGCTCTGCCTTCCCTTTTTCTTCGATGCCTCATAATCCCGTGCAATTCGCTCCCAGGCGCCCCGAACGGTCATTCCTGCTCCAATAAAGACCATTAATTTTGACACGAGATCTGCATAATCCAAAAGAAGCTCCCGTTCCCGTTTCTTCTCCTGTTCCTTTTTCTGCTCCCGCTCTCTCACAATCAGCAGCGCCGCAGCCAGCAGGCCCATCAGCGGGAGCATCCGGTAATCCGTCTCCCCTTCCAGTCGGTATATCAGACTTTTTCCATCCTGTTCGCCCGGCAAAACCAGATATTCTGATTCTTTCTGTTCCTCATCCTGCCGGCGGATCGCCTCCTCCAACGCAGCTTCCATCGCCTCCTGGCCGGTCATCTCCGGCGGCACCACCCTGACAGGAATCTGAAAATCCGCCTCATGGCTTCCGGCGCTGAGGTGAACCGACAAATACAGCTCCTGCGCCTTTTCAACCGGCCCCTGATATCTGCCCGCAGAGCTGATCAATTCCGGGTCTGACGATCTCCACCGCATCAGAATGCCTGTTTCCTCGTCCCGCGTCTGCAGCTTCAGATCCGTATGAACCTCCATAAGAGAGTGGTTATCTCCCCGGATCCGTTCCTCCATTCCATCCATAAGCCCGTAAAATGCCTGAACCGCTTCCTCCTGCGTATATGCCCTCGGACGGACTGTCACCGTTACCGGAAGTTCCTCTTCCCCGAGACCTGTCACAAGAAGTTTTTTTGTCTGCTCCCCTCCGCCATAGTCTTCCCGGCGTATCCTTACCAGCTCTCCGGCTGCCGTCCCTGACCACTCTGCATACTGCAGTCCCATAAAAAGAACAATGCTTCCCGCCGCACACAGGCCAGGGATAAGCCGCTTTCTGTATATTCGCTGCTTTACAGTCATCCCCTGCATCACACTCCCAACAAAGTCCAGCCCCTCCTATACCGGAATATCCAATATCCTTTTCGCTGCTGCCAGAGACGCCAGATAAGCCGCCAGACATCCGCTCATCAGCAGTCTTCCCATATCTGTGCCATACATCAGTTCAAAAAATCCCGGGGAGGCGCCTTCCACATAAAACACAATAAAAAACGGAAACAGGCTCATAATCTTCTGTTCCAGCTGGCGTGACGCAGTCAGGGTGCGAATTTCCTCCCGGACCTGCATTTTGTCCCGGATTACCTCCGCCGTATGCCGCATGATTCCGCTGATATCTCCTCCGCCTCTTTTGGCTGCTGAAAAAACTTCCGCAAAATTCTGCACGTCCTCCAGACCGCTCCGCTCTGCAAAATCCTCCAGCATCTGCTCCACCGTCCGGTTGACGCGGATCTGCTCCACCATATAGGTAAATTCCTTCACAATCATCCCCTGCTCTCCGTACAGCATCACCAGTTCTCCCCGGCTGGCTGCCAGAGCATTTTCCATGGCCAGACCAGCGCTCAGATGAGAAGCCAAAACCACCATAGACTCCTTCACCTGCTTTGTCAGCTCCTGCAGCCGTTTCTTTTTCAGTCTTCCTGCTTCATAAACCGGAGCCGCTGCGCAGGCTGCCGGCAGCATCGCGAAAAACACCCATATACTGCGGTAAAAGGTCCAGGCAAGAAGTCCGGCAGCCAATATCCCCTTTGCCAGTCCCGTAAACGCCTCCGCTGCGGACAGTCTGTACCTGTCATACCGGACAACCTGCGTTTTTGAGTTTTTCCGTGTCCCAAAGATCTCCCACACGGACCAGCCGCCCCTTGACACAGCCTGTTTTTCTCTGCCGTGCCCTGCTGTCTCTGCTCTTCTGTGTCTCCCGCCCTTCCGCACTTCGGCGGCGCTGGTTCTCCTGACCGCTTTCATCATCCTCCCCTTCCATAAACCGAAACAGCGGATTCAGCTGTATCTCTCCGTCCACACAGTCTCCCACCTCCGTAATCTCCAATACCCTCCGGCTTTTGTCCCGCAGTCTCCCCAAATGAACCAGGATATCAATCGCCGAAGCAATCTGGCTTCTGACTGCCGCTAACGGCAGATCCGCCCCCATAAGCACCATGGTCTCCAGTCTGGACAGCATATCCCTCGGACTGTTGCCGTGTCCGGTGGACAGACTTCCGGAATGTCCGGTGTTCATGGCCTGCAGCATATCCAGACATTCCCTTCCCCGGACCTCTCCGACAATAATGCGGTCCGGACGCATCCGCAGCGCCGCGCGGATCAGATCGCCAATTTCTATAGCGCCCTCCCCCTCTCCGTTGGCGTTGCGCGTCTCCAGCCTTACCAGATTGGGAATCTGACTGATCTGAAGCTCCGCCGAGTCCTCGATGGTGATCACCCGCTCCGTCTCCGGTATAAAGCCTGACATGGCATTGAGAAAGGTAGTCTTTCCTGAGCCGGTGCCCCCGCTGATAAACAGATTATAGCCAGACCTGACCAGCCGCTTTAAAAACTCCGCCGCTTCCTCCGTCAAAGATCCGAGTGCGATCAGCTTCTCCGCCGTAATCGGTTCCGGAAACTTTCTGATAGTTACCACCGGACCGTCCAGCGCCGCCGGCGGCAGCACCACATGTACCCGCGAACCATCCTGCAGCCTTGCGTCCACAATCGGGTTCGCCACGTTCACCGCCCTGTTGATCCTGCTGACAATCTGCTGAATCATGTCCTCCAGCTGCTCCACATCATCAAAGCCATGTTCCCAGCGGAAAATCCTCCCGCCCTTTTCAATAAAAATATGATCCTGTCCATTAACCATAATCTCCGTCACCGCCGGATCGTCCACCAGCTCCTGCAGAATATCCAGCCGGCGAAAGCTGTCATACAGCCTTGTGCTCAGCTCCAGCCGCTGCCTCAGGGGCAGATACCTCTTCGCCGCCTCCTGCCCAACAGCCCGGTCGATGCAGTCCCTCAGCTCCTGCTCATCTGTCTGGTTCCTTGTCTGCAGTTCCATGCGGATCTTCTGCTTCAGCCGCTCCAACACCTCTTTTCTTTCCTGTTTTCCTGCCATCACGCCTTAAACATCCTCCCCTCTTATCTGTCCGGCCAGGGATCTGGCAAAATCTCCCATCTCCCCCCACAAGAGCTGTTCCAGATATACGCCGGGAGATCCGGGAAGCTGCTGTCGCGGAAGCTTCACTCTACGGATTCTCTGCCAAAGGCGTCCCCTCCCGGAATTCTCCAGGCTGGTTCTCCACTCCTCTATCTTTTCGCTGGAAATAGAATCCTCCCGCACCGGCATATAAATCACATCACACAAAGCCAGCAGCATCTCCGCTCCCCAGAAAAAATGTCCCATATCCACCACAATCACTTCATAGATCCCCTCCGCCGCGATCCGTTCTGTCAGTCCGGCCAGATCATTGCCGCTTAACTCCACCAGATCCTCTGCATAATCCACCGGCGGCACATAATCCAGCTCCCCCCAGTTATATACCACGCTTCCCAGCTTCAGGGCGCTGTACTGTCCCTTCCGGTAATCATAAATCAGCTCTGACAAACCTCCGTCATGCTTTGTCCCAGTCATGGCGGACAGGCCGGAAAATTCCTCCAATGTAAGATACAGAGTTTTTCCCTGTCTGGCCAGCACCTGCCCCAGGGTCAGTGAAAATGCCGTCTTTCCGCACCGCCCCACCGGCGAATACACGCCGATCACACGACTTCTCCTCCCCACCGCCGCAGGAAGCACGGTCCGCTCCTGCACCTGATAGCAGGCCATCACCTCCCGCAGCACATTATCAGAAGCCTGATACTTATATACAGCCGGCGTCTCCCCTTCTGATATGCCGGTTTCGCTCAGACGCACCACCTGAGCCGCCCCGAGCCCCTCCAGTTCCTCATCCTTCACACCGTCTCCCACCAGCAGAATCTCCACATTCTGCTGAAGCGCAAACTCCTTAAGCCGGGCCAGGCTGCTGAACGCCACAGCTGTAAATACCGTGTTCTCCCTGCGATTCACATACTCTGCAAATCTGTCCGTATAAAACGGATCCACATCATACACCGCCATAATCCGCTTCATCCTATCCCTCCCCTTCCTGCGGTCCACCGTCCTGCCAGATACAGAAAGCTCCCTGCCGCCATACATGCGGCCAGAGGAATCCTGTATGCCTCCTCATCTCCCCACTCCCCTCTGTATGCGCACACCGCTCCACGCCGGACCGCCTGTGTCAGATATATCCAAAAATATGTAAATCTTGCAGCAAGCGCTCCTGTCCCCTTCCAATGCCGCAGCCCCCAGAGCGCCCCCAAAGCAAACCCCAGTCCAACTGCCCGGAGGCCTGCATCCACACCCAGAAAGCCGCCGATCACCGCCATGGTCTTCCCGTCTCCGGCTCCTGCCATCCGGAAATAATATAAAAGAAAGCCAGGAATAAGAAATACCGACGCCGCCCACACAAATGCTGTTCCACGAATAAACAGTCCTGACAGCGCCGCCATAAGCAGCCACTTATTGCGGACCCTGCGTTCCTTTAAATCCATAAAGGCCGTTCCTGCCAAAAATACACAAAAAACAACTGTCCCTATGGGCATCCCTTCCTTCTCCAGCTCTGAAAAAGAGCGCAAAAATACACGGTGCTTCGCTTCCTCGTTCAAAAGGCCTTTTTTCAAACGAAATCCTGTGCCGATACGGCTGATGTCCCCTGCTGCCCCCCTGAGCAGTCTGCAGTGAACAATCAAATGGGGTAGAATCCTGCGCCCCGAACAGGCGCTGACTGTATCCTTATCATACTGGAATCCGTCCTCTGTGTCAATCCATTTGCCGGGAGAATTCATCGACATATATCGACATTTTTTTCGACAAAATTGAAATTAAATTTTTCCTGATGCGTTTCTCAGGAAAACCGGTTATAATAAGATCAGACTATTATGAAAAGGAGGGGCTTTATCATGCTGATACAAAGTAAAAAGGTCTGGATCGCAGATCAGTTTGTTCCTGCTGCCATTGAAGCAGACCACGGGAAGATTACAAAAATCCTGCCCTGGGGCACCGGATCCGCGGATGCAGACTACGGTGATCTGCGCATTGTGCCGGGTTTTCTTGATATTCACTGTCACGGAGCCTACGGCTTTGATACCAATGATGCCAATGAAGAAGGACTTCGCCGCTGGACAAAGCGGATTGTCGATGAAGGAGTCACCGGTTTTCTCGCCACCACCATCACGCAGAGCGAGGAAGTCTTAACCGCCGCCCTGTCCAACGTCGCCAGGGTTATGGAGGACGGTTATGAAGGCGCTGAAATCCTGGGCATCCATTTTGAAGGACCTTATCTTGATATGGTATACAAGGGCGCCCAGCCGGAGCAGTATATCGTCAAACCGTCCATCGGGCAGTTTGAGCGCTATCAGAAAGCGGCCAGGGGCAATATCCGCTACATCACCATGGCAACGGAGACCGATGAGGACTTCGCTCTGACCAGATATCTGGCGGACCATGGGGTCGTAGTCAGCATCGGCCATTCTGCCGCCACCTACGAACAGGCTGTCATGGCATGGGCTAACGGCGCCTCCTCCATGACTCATGTATACAACGGCATGTCTCCCTTCAATCACCGGAAAAACGGTCTTGTGGGCGCAGCTTACAGACTCCGCACCATGTACGGAGAGATCATCTGTGACGGAAATCATTCTACCCTGGCCGCGCTGAACAACTATTTCATGTCCAAAGGGCCGGATTATGCTGTCATGGTTTCCGATGCGCTTATGGCCAAGGGTTCGCCGGCCGGAACAAAGTATATGTTCGGCGGCAACGAAATCATCATATATGAGGATGGCAGCGCCCATTTAACCGGCGCCGGAAATCTGGCCGGCTCCACGCTGCGGATTAACGACGGCCTGCGCCTTCTTGTGGAGGAGGCCATGGTTCCTTTCAATTACGCTCTTAACTCCTGCACGCTCAATCCCGCCAAATGCCTGGGAATCGAGAACCGCAAGGGTCAGATCCGGGTTGGCTGCGATGCGGATCTGGTGGTTTTGGCGCCGGATTACAGCGTACGCCAGACCTACTGCCGCGGACAAGCCCAGCTGTAAGTACCTTGAAAGTTTTGTCAAACGACTGTTCAGAACAGCAAAAATAAGGCCCAAAACATGCGCCAGGCTCGTCTGCCGGCATGTTCCGGGCCTTATTTTTACGTCAGAGACTCCCTTCGTTTCATTATGAGTTTTCACTAATTTCCTCTCTTTTTTAACACTTTTCTTGGTTGACATGACTATACTCTCGTGATAAAATGGCGTTAGTTTAAATTTTTAAACCAAGGAGGTGCTCTATGGCAAACGGCCAGGAACTGGAACAGCGTTTTCAGGATTGTATGCCCCTGTTCATAGCGCTGGGGGATGAGATGCGGCTTGCGATTCTGGCCGCTCTGACCAGGGCTGTCCGCAGCGGACGAAGCGGCGGGCTGAATGTCAACGAGATTACCTGCCAGACCAGCCTTTCGCGGCCGGCGATTTCCCACCACTTAAAGATTTTGCGGGAATCCGGCCTGGTCGAGGTACAGCGGTCCGGCACCTCCAACTATTACCGTCCTGCCCTGTTAAGCGTCACCAGAGAGCTGATGAAGCTTGGGAATCTGGTCGAGGATTTCTTCTCCCAGGAAACCCTGCGGGAGCCTTAGCCCCGCAGCCGTATTCCCATTCCCTGCATAATTTCCCATTTTCCCGGGATACTGTATGTGGAAGACACTGCACAGAAAGGATACGGAGATTATGAAAGCAGGACGTATGCAAAAAAAAGCAAGCTCCAGGGAGTATTTCCGGGAGAACATGGAACTGAAAGCAGAGATTGACCGGACCCGCAGCAAGATGGACACTGTCTGCAGCCTGTTCGAGGAAGCGGTGGATCCCACGCTTATCGACTGCTATATCTATGAGCTGAAGGCAGTTCAGCTCCGATATCAGTTTCTTCTCCGGCGTTTTAAGGTACTGGAAGAGCTCTGCGCCTCCAGGCAGTCTTAAGCGCCGGTATATATATCAAACACATCAGGAGGATCTGCACAGATTATGAGCACTTGGTATGAAGAAGCAGTATTTTATCACATGTATCCCCTCGGCATGACCGGCGCCCCCCGGGAAAACACACGGGATACCGAGATTTCCCACCGTTTTAAAGAGCTGGACCAGTGGATTCCCCATATGAAAAAGCTGGGCTGCACGGCAGTCTACATCGGGCCGCTGTTCGACTCATCCTCTCACGGCTACGACACCCGCGATTACCGTCTGGTGGACCGGCGTCTCGGAGACAACGATGATTTTGTTTCTTTCGTCAGGAAGTGCCACAGGTCCGGGATCCGGGTGGTGGTCGACGGCGTGTTCAACCACACCGGAAGGGAATTTCCCGCCTTTGAGGATATCCGGCAGAACCGGGAGTCATCCCGATACTGCGGCTGGTACAGAGGCGTGAACTTCGGCTGGGACAGCCCATTCCACGACGGCTTTGGATACGATGCCTGGCAGGGCCATTTTGAGCTGCCCTGTCTAAATCTCCAGAATCCGGAGGTTAAGCAGTATTTATTCGATGTGATCCGGTTCTGGGTGGATACCTTTGATATCGATGGAATCCGTCTCGACTGCGCCAATGTTCTGGACTTCCAGTTTATGAAGGAAATGCGCAGCGTTACCGGACAGATGAAGCCGGATTTCTGGCTGATGGGAGAGGTGATTCACGGCGACTATTCCCGCTGGGTCAACGACCAGATGCTGCACTCCGTGACCAACTACGAATTACATAAAAGCCTGTATTCCGGTCTGAACGACCACAACTTTTTTGAGATCGCACACAACGTCCGGAGGCTGGAGGCCATCGGCACACGGCTTTACACCTTCCTGGACAACCACGATGAGAACCGCATCGCCAGCAAGCTGAAAAAAAAGGAGCATCTTCCCCTGGCGTATCTGCTTTTAAGCACCCTGCCCGGCATTCCGTCCATCTACTACGGCGGAGAGTGGGGACTTGAGGGGATGCGGACAAAAGACAGCGATGTGGCCCTCCGCCCGGCTGTCACCGTAAAAGAAGGCAGCCGTCTGGCAGGCCCGCTCACCGAATATATCGCCTCCCTGGACCGGATCCACGGGGCTCATGACGCATATTACGGCGGACGCTATCAGGAGCTGCTTCTCACCAACAGACAGTATGCCTTCGCAAGACATGGCAGCGCTTCCGTCTGCATCACCGCCGCCAACAGCGATGACAATCCCTGCACGGTCTCTGTTCCTGTGCCGGTTCCTGCACAGAAGGCAGTTAATTTGATGGATCAGACCATCCTTCCCGTTACAGACGGCAGACTGACGATAACATTACCAGGCAACTCCGGTGTTGTTCTGGAAACCATGGAGGAATAATATTATGGCAGGCAAAACAAAGAAAACAGCTGCAGAGCTCGGCGTCATCTCGGAGATGGACCGCTATCTGTTCGGCGAGGGAACCCATTACGAAATTTATGAAAAGCTGGGCGCCCATCCCATGACCCTGGGTGGCAAAAAAGGCGTATATTTCGCGGTATGGGCACCCCATGCTGCCGCTGTCAGCCTGGTCGGCGATTTCAACGGCTGGAATCCTGAGGCCGCTCCCATGTCTCTCCTTGGCTCCTCCGGAATTTATGAGGTTTTTATCCCCGGCCTGGAGACCGGCGAGCTTTACAAGTTCGCCATCACCACGCAGACCGGAAAGGTTTTATTTAAAGCAGATCCTTATGCCCGCAGCTCCGAATTCCGGCCCGGCACCGCTTCCGTGATCGCTTCCGATGATCATTTCAGGTGGACGGACCGCAGCTGGATGGAAAAACGCCAGGCGGGCAATCCCAGAGAAGAAGCCATGAGTATTTACGAGGTTCATCTTGGCTCCTGGAAAAAGAAAGACCGGGAGGAGAAAAACGGCTTCTATACCTACCGGGAAGCCGCCGCCGAGCTGGCTGATTACGTTCTTAATATGGGCTACACCCATGTGGAGCTGATGGGGATTGCGGAGCATCCGTTTGACGGCTCCTGGGGCTATCAGGTTACCGGCTACTACGCTCCCACCTCCCGCTACGGCACCCCGGAGGAGTTCATGTACTTCGTCAATTATCTGCATAAGAAGGGCATCGGCGTGATTCTTGACTGGGTTCCCGCCCATTTCCCGCGGGACGCCCACGGACTGGCGGAGTTTGACGGACAGCCGCTTTATGAGTATGCGGATCCCCGCAAGGGCGAGCATCCCGACTGGGGAACCAAGGTCTTCGATTATTCCAGGCATGAGGTGTCCAATTTTCTCATTGCCAACGCACTTTTCTGGGTAGATAAATTCCACGTGGACGGCCTGCGGGTAGATGCTGTCGCTTCCATGCTGTACCTGGATTACGGACGGAAAAACGGCGAGTGGATCGCCAACAAGTACGGCGGCAACCAGAATCTGGAGGCTATTGAATTTTTCCGCCATCTAAACAGCATTGTTTCCAGGCGCGGAAAGGGCGCCATGGTGATCGCGGAGGAATCGACTGCATGGCCTCTGGTTACGCATGATCCCAAGGACGGCGGCCTCGGCTTTACCTTCAAGTGGAACATGGGCTGGATGCATGATTTCCTGGAATATATGAAGCTGGATCCATATTTCCGCAAGTTCAACCATAACAAGATGACCTTCGGTCTTACCTACTTTAACAGCGAAAACTTTATCCTGGTCCTTTCCCACGATGAGGTTGTCCACTTAAAGTGCTCCATGATCAACAAAATGCCCGGATATTTTTCCGATAAATTTGATAACCTGAAGGCAGGCTACACCTATATGATGGGACATCCGGGCAAAAAGCTTCTGTTCATGGGCCAGGACTTCGGCCAGCTTCACGAATGGGACGAAAAGGTCGGGCTGGACTGGTATCTGACCCACGAGGAGCTTCACGGGAACCTGCAGTCCTATGTACGGGATCTGCTGCATATTTACCGGAAGTACCCGGCTCTCTTTGAGTCCGATGACGACTGGGACGGCTTCCAGTGGATCAACGCAAACGATGGGGACCGCAGCATTTTCAGCTTTATCCGCTACGCCAAAAACAGGAAAAAGAGTCTGGTCTTCATTTGCAGCTTTACACCGGTAGCCCGTCCGGACTACCGCTTCGGCGTTCCAAAGCGCGGCAATTACACTCTGCTTTTGGACAGCGCCCACGGCGCCTATGCTCCGGGAGAGGCTCCTGTCTTCAAGGCCGTAAAAAAGGAGTGCGACGGGCAGGCATGGTCCGTTGACCTGCCGCTGCCCCCATACGGAGCCGCTATTCTCCGCTTCTCCTGACCATCAGAAAGTTGTGCACAAAGGGGAAAGAAAAATTGTTAAAAAAATATCAAAAAAGTCAGTGACATTCGATCTGTTTTGTAGTAGAATAGTTACGACCGATTGAATAATCAATCCAAGTTATAAGGAAGGAGAATTTCGTATGGCAAGAGAGTTGATATCCAGGAACGCGACCAAGAGTGTTTACCGTGATGGAGATAATGCTGTTAAGGTTTTCTGCAGCGGTTTTCCCAAGGCAGAGGTCTTAAACGAAGCACTTATCAGCGCCCGGGTTGAGGCCATTGGAGGCATCAACATCCCCGCTACCCTGGCGGTAGAGGTAGATGGCGATGGCTGCTGGGCTATCACCAAGGAATTCATCGACGGAAAAACCCTCAAACAGCTGATGGATGAGAATCCTGACAAGCTGGATGAGTATCTGAATCAGATGGTTGACTTACAGTTGACGATTCATTCCAAGACCTGTCCATTACTGAACAAGTTAAAAGACAAAATGGCGCGGCAGATATCTGAGATTGAGGAATTAAACCCTGTCAACCGTTACGATCTTCTTACCCGGCTGGACAGCACCCCGAAGCACGTTAAGCTGTGCCACGGCGATTTCCAGCCAAGCAACATCATTGTGAAGGACGACGGCACCATGTATGTGCTTGACTGGGTTCATGCAACCCAGGGCAACGCCAGCGCCGACGCCGCCAGAACCTACCTGCTGTTCTGCCTGGACAACAAGGAGACGGCAGACAAGTACCTGGATCTGTTCTGCCAAAAGACCGGCACCGATAAGCGGTACGTTCAGCAGTGGCTGCCTCTGGTGGCTGCCGCTCAGCTTACCAAGCACCGGCCGGAGGAGGCAGAGCTTCTTCACAGCTGGCTCAATGTATGTGATTATCAATAGGTCCCTAAAAGTGAGGTCTTGCCGATTGCGGCAGGGCCTCTTTTGTTGTATACTATATAGAAAAAACAAAGGAGGGCTTTATGCAGCGTATATTAGTATGTGATGATGATAAACAGATTGTAGATGCCATAGATATTTATTTAACAGGAGAAGGCTTCGAGGTCATCAAAACCTATGATGGCTACGAGGCGCTGGAGTATCTGGAAAAGGAAAGCGCAGATCTCTTAATCATCGATGTGATGATGCCGGGACTTGACGGGATCCGCACCACCTTAAAGGTTCGGGAGACAAGCAGCATCCCGATTATCATTCTTTCCGCCAAATCCGAGGATACGGACAAGATCCTCGGGCTTAACATCGGAGCGGACGACTACATATCAAAGCCGTTCAATCCGCTGGAGCTGGTCGCCCGCGTCAAATCCCAGCTGCGCCGCTACACTCAGCTGGGCAACTTAAACCAGCAGAGCAGCGACCAGATATTCAAATGCGGCGGTCTGGTGATCAATGACGACACGAAGGAGGTATGGGTTGACGAGGAGCCGATCCGTCTGACCCCCATCGAGTACAATATCCTGCTGCTTCTTGTAAAGAATGCAGGCAAGGTATTTTCCATTGACGAGATTTATGAGCAGATCTGGAACGAGGAGGCCATAGGCGCTGACAACACCGTGGCAGTCCACATCCGCCATATCCGCGAGAAAATTGAGATCAATCCCAGAGAGCCCCGGTATCTGAAGGTCGTATGGGGCGTTGGGTATAAGATCGAAAAGCAGTAGGAGACGCCTATGAAACTGAAAGAGTATTCCATGCGCATCAGAAAGAACATTGCGGTGCTGCTCCACATGATTTTCCTCACGCTGGCTGTGGGCAGCATCAGCTTTATGTACTTAAACTCCCAGATTGGCAGCGGCATTTTCCATCTGTTTGACAGCTCTTACGAGGAATCCGACCAGTTCAATCAGCAGTTTCAGACGGATCTGGATCTGATTTTTCAGTATGTGGCCTATCGGGACGTATTTGAGACAGACGGAGCGCTGGATCTGTCAAAAAACATGTTCTCCGTGTCCTCCGGAGATGGTCCCGAGATTCACTATACCCTGGAGGAGGTGCTCCGCTATGCGAAAAGCCAGGGCTTTTATCTGAACGATCAGTTTGAAGTGGTCAATGATCTTTTTATTTATGACAACGCCTCCACCAACCGGGATCAGATGGTTCACTGGCGTGCTTACGACCCCAACCGGATCATCCACGAGCCGGGAGACGCCTACTCCTCCCTGCTGGATTTATCCAGAGAGGTGCTGGACTGCTTAAGCGCCTACTATAAGGTCAACTATCAGATGTTTTCCAGCCCCACCAACCTGTATTTTGTGGTTGCCTATTTAAATGACGATGAGACTGAGGCCATATTTACCAACGCGGAGGGGATGTCCACCTCCCAGTTAAAGGATCTGGGCAGCTACTGCTCTTTGAACAGCGACTCCATTTTCATCGAAACAAATCTGACGGAGGTGCCTAAAAATGTAGCCCGTTTCATGGAGCAGAACAACACCTACGGGGCAGACCGCTACTATATGACAGCTGCAGTGGATACCTCCTACCTGGCGGACGACCACTACGCCGCCGAGGCTGCCGCTTACAAATTAACACGCAGCCGTTTCGCGGAAGCGATTGCCGGTCTTGTCATCGGAATCCTCGGCTGTCTGGCCACCTTGTATTATCTGATCCTTGTTTCCGGCTACAGCACCATTGACCGGACCGTTCCCTACCTGCACAGCTTTGACACGGTTACCACCGAAAGCTGGGTTGTGCTGATGGGGATCTGCACACTGTTCATGCTGTTCCTTGGCGAGAAGATCGGCTACCGGCTGATCCATCTCGTTTCCCGGGACACCAACTGGACATTTATGGAGAGAATGCTGCAGGCGGTAATTATCTATATCTGCTGCCTTGCAGGCGGCTTCGGGCTGCTCCGGCGGTACAAGAACCGGACGCTCTGGACCAACAGCCTGCTTCACCATTTTCAGGAAAATCTGAATCTGTATCTGGCCGACAGAACCTTTACCCACCGGCTGTTCTGCGTGTACACGGCCTTTGTGGCGGTTCAGCTGGCGGCCGCGGCCCTGCTGGCTGTGCTGTTTCATTTCCGGGGCTATACCGCGGCAAGGGCGGCTGCCCTGGCCATTGCCGCCGGTCTGCTTCTGGCTGATTACCTGATGTTCCACCGGCTGTTTTCCATTTCTGTCCAGGATGACCAGATTGCCGATGCCATTTCCAAGATCGCAGGCGGCGACACTGGTTACCAGATGGATTTAAGCGGCCTTTCCGGCAAAGAGCTGCGGGTCGGCCGGATGATCAACAGCATCGGCACCGGCCTTGAGCGGGCGCTGCAGGAGCAGGTCAAAAGCGAGCGGCTGAAGGCCGACCTGATTACCAATGTTTCCCACGACCTGAAAACGCCGCTGACCTCCATCATCAACTATGTGGATCTGCTGAAGCGGGAGAAGCTTCCCGGGGACCGGGTTCAGGAGTATATCCGGGTGCTGGATCAGAAATCCCAGCGGCTGAAGAACTTGACGGAGGATCTGGTGGAGGCATCCAAGGCCAGCTCCGGCAATGTAAAGCTGGAAATGACGAATCTTGATCTGGTAGAGATGATCTGGCAGACCAACGGCGAGTTTGAGGAAAAGTTCTCCACCCGCAGCCTGGAGCTGGTGGCAAACCTGCCCTCCGAGTCCATCCTGATCCACGCAGACGGACGCCATCTCTGGCGCGTACTGGAAAATGTCTACAACAACGCATTTAAGTATGCCATGGAGCACAGCCGCGTCTACACCGACATTGCGCTCCGTGGAGACCAGGTGCTTTTCACCATCAAGAATGTTTCCGAGTCTCCCTTAAATCTCCAGGGAACGGACTTAACCGAGCGCTTCGTCCGCGGCGACGTATCCCGCACCACAGAGGGCAGCGGCCTGGGCCTGTCCATTGCGCAGAGTCTGACGAAGCTGCAGGGCGGCACCTTTGATATTCTCATTGACGGGGATCTGTTTAAGGTTCAGATTGGATTTAAGGTGGTAGAAAAACAGAAGCAGTGAAAGAGCTTTAACAATGCGGGAGCGGTGAAAAATTGCTTTTCACCGCTCCCTTTATTCATGATCTATCCAAATATTCTCCATCCGCAGATAAAGTTATTTCTCCACCAGGAGCTCAGCGACCTGTGGACCACCTTGCCGTTTCCGGAGGAGGCGTCGATAACGGTTCCTCCGTTGGCCACAATGCCCACGTGGCCGCTTACCACGATAATGTCTCCGGCCCGCAGGTTGGAGAAGCTGCTGACCTTCTGATACTTGCCCACGCTGCGCCAGCCTGACGAGGTCAGATAGCTCTGGCGGACGCCCACCTGGTTCAGACACCAGTAGACGAATCCGGAACAGTCAAAGGAGTTTGGTCCCTTGGCGCCCCATACATAAGGCGAGCCCAGCTTGGAGCTGGCTACCGCGATCAGCGCGCTGGCGCTGCCGCTGGCCGATCCCGTATTGGGAACGCCGCCGCTTCCGGAGCTGCTGCCTCCGCCGCCCTGCGCCGTCTGGGTTCTGTTTCCGCTGTTTCCTCTGCCGGACGTGCCGCCGGAGGTGGTTCTGGAGCCGGCAGGCGCTTTCTTCGCATCGCTGCTGGTCAGCTTCGCCATGGTCTGGGCGCCTACGGTTCCGTCTGCGCTGAGGCCGTTGGTCCGCTGGAAAGATTTAACTGCATTCTCCGTAATCTCCCCGTAATACCCGGTAGCGTTGGCGGAGCTTAAATATCCGAGCTTTGCCAGCATGCTCTGCACTCTGGTAATGTTCTCTCCGCTGTCTCCCAGGCTTAAGCCGTTAGGTACGGCTGTGTCGCTGTTTAACGCCACTCTTGTGGCGGGTCCCAGATATCCGTCCACCACCTGGTCGTTCCTGGACTGGAACTGCTTTACCGCAAGGATCGTATCATTTCCAAAGGTTCCGTCCGGATCTGTGGTCATATACCCCAGCGCTTTCAGACGCTTCTGCGCTTCCAGCACCACATCGCTCCGCTCCCCGTAGGAAAGCAGGTTGGGCTTTACCTCGTCGCTGTACAAAAGGTTCATGGTTCTGCGGCCAACCTTGCCGTCCTCTTCCAGGTTGTTCATGCTCTGCATCCTCTTGACCGCTTCCTCGGTGCTGTCGCCGAAATTTCCTGTCACCAGACTGTCATTGGCCAGATAGCCCAGCTGATACAGACGCTCCTGAATCCGCCTGATGTCGTCGCCCTCATCGCCCGGCTGCGCCGCGTAGTACTTCGCGTCCGGGGAAAGGATCGCGTCCAGTGTCTCCGGCCCGATAATGCCGTCCTGAGCCAGCTTGTTCTGCCGCTGGTAGATCTTTACCGCACTCTGCGTCACCTCACCATAGTAATCGGTAGGTTCATCGTTGTCCATGAAGCCCAGCTCCATCAGGCGCTGCTGCAGCTTCGCCACAATCGGATGCCGTTCGCCGATCCGGAGATAATCCGGAATCGGTTCGGAGTACTCCGCATCTACTCCGGCTACTGACGGAAGCAGCGGCCCGTCCGGCGACAGTGCCATCACCGTCTCATCCGCCGCTGTCTGCGGCATCGTTTCCTCAATCAGCACAATAGGGGGCTCCGTGCTCTCCGGCTCTGTCACCGCCGCTTCCCGTGCTCCCCCGCATCCTGCTGCCAGAGCCGTGCCTGTCAGAATCGCTCCCGCCAGGAAAAGCCGCCTCAGAACGCTTCTTATACCGCTTCTGTTTTTCTTGTCATTTCTTATCATATAAAGAGAGAATCCCCGCTTTCTTTGTCGAATAAGAAATATTTTAACATATTTCACATTTCGTTTCAATGCGGCGAAGCAAAATGTAAGAAAGTAAAGGGAACGTACTCAGCTTCTTTTCATGCTCCAGTTCAGCAGCAGCGCTGAATTAACAATCACCAGCACAGAGCCGGCATTGTGCACCAGGGCGCCGGCCACCGGATTCAGCTGGCCTGTAATGGCCAGGATAATGGCCAGGAAATTCAGACCCATGGAGAAGCACATGTTGTGCCTGATCGTCACCATCATCCGCCTGGACATGGCAGCCAGATGGGGCAGCTCCTTCACCTCATCGTCTACCAGGGCAATATCCGCCGCATCCACCGCAATATCGCTTCCCACTCCGCCCATGGCGATGCCCACATCGGCCCGCTTCAGCGCCGGCGCGTCATTGATGCCGTCGCCGATCATGCAGACCACCTCTTTTTGTTTCTGATAAGCAGCAATCCAGTTCAGCTTATCCTCCGGCAGGCAGTTCGCGTGAACCTCCTGGATGTGAAGCTGGGCGGCAATGGCCGCCGCCGCGTTTTCATGATCTCCGGTCAGCAGCACCGGCTCAACTCCCAGCGCCTTTAACCGGCCGATGGTTTCCGCGCTCTCCTGGCGGATCGTATCCGAAAGAGCGATGTAGCCCGCCAGCTTCTGATCCACCGCCACATAGATAATCGTGCAGCCTCTGCTTATGTATGCTCCAGCCTCCTGCATAACCTGCGCCGGCGCTTCGATTCCGTATTCCCGAAGCATTTCCTCATTGCCGGCCAGCAGCTGCCTTCCTCCTGCAAGGCAGCTGACACCGCGCCCCGGAACCATAAGAAAATCTGTTGTTTCCGGAAGGGGCTCCCGGCATTCCTGTCTGCAGCAGCTTACCACCGCCTTTCCCAGAGGATGCTCCGACATGCGTTCCGCTGCAGCGCAAAGGGCATACAGCTGCTGATCCGTATATTCCGGCGCTGCGGTTCTCACGGCAGTTACCTTCGGCGTTCCACAGGTAAGGGTTCCCGTCTTGTCAAAGGTGATTTTTGACACAGACGCCAGCCGCTCCAGGGCGTCTCCCTCCCGCACAAGAAATCCGTGCTTTGTGGCGTTGCCGATTGCCGCCATAATTGCCGTAGGCGTAGCCAGAACCAGGGCGCAGGGACAGAATACGACAAGAATTGTAACTGCCCGGATGATCTCCCCGCTGATCAGCCAGGTCAGAGCCGCCGCCGTCAGCGCGATGATTACAATCCAGGTTGCCCACCGGTCTGCCAGGCCCACGATCTTCGCCTTGCCCGCGTCCGCCGACTGCACCAGCCGGATCATCCGCTGGATGGAGCTGTCGTCCCCCACCCTGGAGGCCTCCATCTCGAACGCGCCGAACTGGTTCATAGTTCCGCTGGACACCGTATCGCCCACGGTCTTATCCACCGGCAGAGATTCTCCGGTCATCACCGCCTGATTGACAGAGGTCTGGCCCGACAGGATCACTCCGTCCACCGGAACGGTCTCACCCGGAAGCACCCGGAGCCGGTCTCCCACCTGAACCTGCTCAGCCGGGACAAGCCTTTCCGCGCCGCCGCTGATCACTCTGGCAGTCTGCGGCGTCAAATGCACCAGCTTCTCAATCCCCGCCCTGGCCTTTGCCACGGTCACTTCCTCCAAAAGCCCGCCCAGCTGCATGATAAACGCAACCTCTCCCGCCGCAAAATCCTCTCCGATACAGACAGCCGCAATCAGCGCCAGAGACACCAAAACGTCCGCCTTAATGTCAAACTCCGTCACCAGCCCGATCACCGCCTCCAGAATAATCGGAACGCCGCAGAGAATGATTGCCGCCCAGGACGGATTAAAGGGCAGCCCAGGCGCCTTAAATATGCTGAGCAGCAAGGCAATTCCGGAAATCACCAGCAAAACGATATCCTTTTTGATTCCTCCCAGCTCCAGAAAACCTTCCAGTTTCTTCATAATCTGTTTCATCTTGCACCTCCTATACCCATATGGGTATAGGTTCATTATACCTATGGGGGTATATGTTGTCAACTGGATTTTCTATAAATTATCGCAATAAAAAAGAATCCTGCTGCGCAGGATTCTCCGCCTGCGGCGGGTCGCGTCAGCGGCATTATTCCATTCCGCCGCAGTGCGATCCCCGCGGAGCGTTTTTGTATCATAGGACGTACTTTCCTATGATACGAAAAAGAGCTCCATTTCCGAAGCTCTCTCACGCACCTTCCTCTGTCATCTGATCTCTGACCAGATCCACAAAGGCTCTGGCCGGACCGGAAAGGCTGACTCCTCTCGGATAAGCGATCACAAAGGTCCAGCCGGCCTCATATATGTCCTCCATATAGCAAAATATAGGATCGTAGGTATTTTGAAACAGCTGAATATAGGTTTCCGGCAAAAAGGTCACCCCCAGCCCCACTCCCGCAAAGCGCAGAGCCGTCTGGACGCTGCTGGTGGTCAGGATGATCTCCGGCTCAATGCCCGCCTTCTCCAGAATCCTGTCTGAAATCTGCCGTACCCTCTGCCATGGAAAAGATAAAACAAATTTTTCCCCTGCCGCCGCCTTTACGTCAATAAAGGGATAGCTCTCTCCCGGCTTTTCATAGGTAAACTGATTCAGCCTGTGATCCCTGGAAAATGCCATCACGTACCGCTCCCTTTTTATCTCCGTATAATTGGCGGCGGTTTTCAGAGGCAGGTGCATCAGCGCCGCATCGATGGCATTTTCCTCCAGAAGCTGCTCCAGAACCTTTGACGAGCCCTCGTGGATGGACACCTCAATGTTGGGATACAGACGGTTAAATGCCGGAAGCACCTGCGGCAGCACCAGAGAGCCGATGTGGGCAGAAGCGCCGATATTCAGACGCCCCCGCTGCAGCATGTTGATCTCGCAGAGCTCCTGCTCGAAATCGCGGTAATTTTTCAAAATCTTCTGTGCCATGGAAATATACCGCTCTCCCGCGTAGGTAGGCAGCAGCCCCGCCTGGGTTCTGGAAAACAGCTCCGTTCCCAGCCCGCTCTCCAGCCTGGTCAGAAACAGGCTCAGCGCAGGCTGGGTCACATAAAGCTTTTCCGCCGCCCGGGAAATGCTCTGCTCCTTCGCAATCATCAGCAAATACTCCAGCTCCCTGGTATTCATAAAACCGCCTCCATATCAGAATCTGTCTGCTACATGGCAATAATTCCTGTTACACAGCCAAAGCCGATCATCAGAAGGCCGATCACCCACAGCGGAATGAAGCTGAACCGCATATGCTCCTTTAAGGAAAGCCCCGAAACCGCCAGCCCAAGATAGGTGGACGCAATCACCGGCGCCAGGGTAAAGGTGCTGTCCGCGCCTATGCCGAAAGCGATGGCCACGCTCTGGGCCGGTATGCCGTACTGGCCGCAGACCTCGACAAGCACCGGAAGGATTCCGTAATAAAGCGGATCCGGCGACACGGCAAGACCGATAAAGCCGCCGAAAAACGCAAACACCAGATGCAGATGGGCGCAGAGGAAATCCGGCAGAATATTGATGATCAGCTCTGCCATGGCCACAATCATGCCTGTATTATTTAACACACCTACCATAACGCCGGCGCAGAGAACCGTTCCCGCCAGAGAAATCGTCTTTGGCGCGTGAGCCGCAAACCGCGCCTCCTGATCACGGGGATTCGGATAATTGACAACCAGCGCCAGCACGCAGCCCATCATAAACACAAAGTAGTTCGGCAGATCCGTAGTAAACAGACAAAGGAATACAGCCACTGTTAAAAGAACATTGTACCACAGAAGCTTCGGCCTTTGCAGGTCCAGAATTTCCTGGCTGATTTCAGCCTTCTCCTCCGCCTCCAGCTCCTCCAGGGAAATCTGCCCGGCGCCGCGGCGCACCTCGATACGGCTCATGATTACGGCAAATACCACGCAGCAGCACCAACCAAAGATCTGAATCGGCAGATACATGCTCCACAGGTCGCCGGAATCCATGGCCAGCTGCACCGACTGCCGGTTGAGAACGCCGCCCTAGGGCACCAGATTCATGACCGTTATAACAGAACAGCAGACCGCCATCAGCGCCGTAATGCGGATATTCAGCTTCTTGCACAGAGGAAGCAGCGCCGGAATCGCGATCAGATAGGTGGTTGGGCTGTTTCCATCCAGATGCCCCAGCGTGGCGATCAGTACCACCACCAGAAAAATGCCGAGAACATGGCCGTCCGCCACGCCGATCAGCTTTTTAACCAGACGGTCAAACATGCCTGCGTCTGTCATAATTCCAAAATACGTAACCACGAATACAAACAGAGCCGCCATGCTCCAGGTGGTGCTCACACCGCTTTTAACGAATTCTGTGATATCCGCCAGTCCAAATCCATTGATGACCGCCCCCAGGATCGGAAGAATCACAAACAGCGACATGGGAATGGCCTTTCCCTTCAGCAAAAAATACATCAGCAGCCCAATCATTACAAATCCGGTAATTGCCAACAGCATGCTTCTCCTCCTTTACTTTTCCGTTCTCATCTGCTCTGCCTTCCGCACAAATCCGGCCAGGCAGCTGTTAAACTTCTCCGCCTCATATAAAAACATCAGATGCCCGCTCTCATAAAAACAGTGGACCTCACTGTAGCCGCCGGTCTCCGCCGCGAACCTCTGCACCATTTCCAGCCCGTATGCCGCCGAATTGGCTCCAAACACCGCGGTCGGTACCGTAATACTCCCCAGATTTTTCACATTGTCCGTCTGGCAGAAATCATAGTGCAGCTCCAGCGCGCTCCACGGCATGGTTTTTTTGCATTCCTCCGTGATCCAGGCCCGGTCCTCCCCGCTCATGCCGTCCCTGTTGGAAATCCGGGCGATGAATTTATCATAAAACTCCTGCGGATTATAGTAAAGCGGAAGATAGGTGTCCATCCAGTTCTTTACATTAAAATTTCTGCCACGGTGATGATTCCACTCCGCCCCGGAAAATGGATACAGCGAGCCGTCCATCAGCACCAGCCCGTTTAAATGAGCCTGCTTAAACTCGCTGGCGTAGGTGACCACCACGGACGCCGCCAGGGACCAGCCCAGAAGCACGACCCGCTCCAGGCCAAGATGGCCAATCAGCTCATAAATATCCATCGCATGGCGCTTTAAGGTGTTTCCGCTGCAGGTTTTTGAGGAATAACCATTTCCCCGCGGATCCACAGTCACCACACGAAATTCCTTTGACAGCGCCTCCGCATTTTTCTCAAAAAAACGGGAGGTGCATAAAAAGCCGGGAACCATGACAATCGGAAGGCCCTCCCCCCGGTCCTCGTAGTAGAGGTGCGCTCCGTCCGAGGCTGTAAAAAAATTCTTTTCAGATATTTCCATAGAATCCTCCTCTCTCTCCGAAATATTCTGATTTCTTTATAGCACAGACAGACGGCATTATTCAAATTTATAATCTTTATGCAGAATATAACAGAATTGTTATTCCTTTATGCTCTTGCACCAAAAAGAAACAGGGCAGGTGACTGCTCACCTGCCCCGCGTGCCGCGGAGAATCCCGCACAACAAATCTTTTATGCAAAGAAAGAAATAATCAGCGCTACCACAAAGCCGGTTGCCCCTACCAGTGTCTCCATGATGGTCCAGGTCTTTAAGGTCGTCTTCTCATCCAGTCCCACCAGAGATTTTACCAGCCAGAAGCCGGAGTCATTGAAGTGGGAGCAGACGGTTGCGCCGCCGGCAACGGCCGCCGTTACGCAGGCCAGATAAAGGGGAGACAGCTCGGCAATGCCGGGCATAGCCGCTACGATGCCTGCCGCCATGGTCATGGCTACGGTAGCGGAACCAACAGAAATACGCACGAGAGCCGCTACAACGAAGGCCACCACAACCAGAGGCAGAGAAGCGGACGCCACAGCGTTTCCGATCACATCTCCAAGGCCGGAGTACTGAAGCATATAACGGAGCACGCCGCCGCTGGCCGTTACAAGCAGAATCAAACCGGTCGGCTCCAGAGATTTCGTCATAACGGTTTCAAGCTCTGCATTGCTGTATCCGTATCTGGTTCCCAGAAAATACATGGCCACAACCGTTGCAATCAAAAGCGCCACAAAGGGCTCGCCCAGAAAACCGAATATCGCCGCCACAGGAGCCATAGCCGGAATCACGCCGGCCAGAGAGTCCAGAACGATCAGCACAAGCGGAATCAGAATAATGCCTACGATGGTTCCGAACTTCGGCAGCTTGGAATCATCAAAATCCGCCTGATTTGCCACATGCTCCGGAACCGGAACATAGAACTTCTTTCCGCAGAAAGCGCCGAACAGCGGGCCAGCCACGACCATGGCGCAGGCGCCGCAGAAGATGCCTACCAGGATTACCCATCCCAGCTCCACATTCAGCATGGTTGCCACCAGCACCGGCCCCGGTGTGGGCGGGATGAACGCGTGGCCTACGGCAAGTCCTGCCAGAAGCGGGATTGCGTAAAACAGGGAGGACCGCTTCGTTCTCTTGGCCAGAGAGAAGGCCAGCGGAATCAGAATGATCAGTCCCGCGTCAAAGAATACGGGCATGGCGATTACCAGACCGGTGATGCCCAGGGCCCAGGCAGCCTTTTCATCGCCGAATTTCTTTACCATGGTCACGGCAATGCTCTGGGCGCCGCCGGATACCTCCAGTATGGCGCCGAACATGGAGCCTAAGCCCACCAGAAGCGCAATTCCCTTTAAGGTGTTGCCGATACCGTCATTTACCGCCGTTATAATCTGTTCAAAAGGCATGCCCGCAATGAGTCCGATTGCAATCGCGCCGATCAGAATCGCCACCATTGCCTGAATCTTAAATTTGATGATCAAAACCAACAGAATCGCCAGGCCGATCAGCGCTGCCGCCACAAGCCTTGTCGGATTTAATGCTGCTTCCATATACAAAATCCCCTTTCCCTTATACCATTTTTGCTTCTGATAATTAAACCATGTATCCGCCCTTCATCGGGGATACCGCATGCTCAGAGTAAATTTTCAGCACGCCTTTGGTGTACTTCGCCGGCTTCGGCTGCCATCTGGCCCTTCTCTCCGCCAGAACCTTCTCCATCTCCTCCGGAGAAAGGGCCTTGCCCTTCACGCCCACAATAGCCAGCACGCGGTTTTCCACGTCAATCTGAATCAAATCCCCTTCCTCTACCAGCGCAATGGGGCCGCCTGCCGCCGCCTCCGGGCTCACATGGCCGATGACCGGTCCGCGGGAGGCGCCGGAGAACCGTCCGTCTGTGATCAACGCCACGCTGGAGGCCAGCGCCGGATCGGAGCAGATTGCCTCGCCGGTATAAAACATTTCCGGCATTCCGCTGCCCTTCGGGCCTTCATAGCGGATGAAAATGGCGTCGCCCGGCTTTACCTTCCCCTTCAGCACCGCATCGATGCACGCCTCCTCACTGTCGTAGGGCTTCGCTGTCAGTGTAGCCTTGAACATTTCCTTCGGGCAGGCCGTATGCTTGATGACGCAGCCCTCGGGAGCCAGATTGCCCTTCAGGATGGCAATGCTTCCGTTTGTTCCCTTCGCGTCCGCAAAGTCATGAATGATCTCCTGGCGCTTAATCTCCCGTCCGATGAGCCTGCCCTTCTCCCGCAGAATCTCATCGCAGTGCTCATAGAAGCCGTTTTTCTTTAACTCCTCCAGATTTTCTCCCAGCGTCTTTCCAGTCACAGTCATCACATCCAGGTGAAGCATGTCCCTGATCTCCTCCATCACTCTGGGTACGCCTCCTGCATAGTAGAAATACTGTGCAGGCCAGTCGCCGGAGGGACGGATGTTCAGCAGATAGTGAGCGCCACGGTGCATCCGGTCAAAGGTGTCCGCATCGATCTCGAAGCCAAACTCATGGGCAATGGCCGGAATGTGCATGGTGGCGTTTGTGGAGCCGCCGATGGCTGCGTGCACCATAATGGCGTTTTCAAAGCTCTTCATGGTCACAATGTCCTTTGCGCAGATTCCCTGCTCCACCAGCTTCATCAGCTGCTTTCCCGCATCGTAGGCCGCCTGCTTAAGCTCGGGAGCGGTTGCCGGCATCAGCGCGGTGCCGGGAAGCATCAGGCCCAGAGCCTCCGCCATAACCTGCATCGTGGACGCAGTTCCCATGAAGGAGCAGGCGCCGCAGCTGGGGCAGGCATTCTGCTTATAGTAGTCAAGCTGCTCGTTGGGAATCTCCCCTCTCTTTTCCTGCGCGTCGAATTTGCCGATCTGCTCCAGGGTCAGCAGCTCGTTGATGGCGCAGGCCGGATCATTTTCCACGTACTTCGGCGTGATCAGATGAGCCTCCATAACGCCGCCGGTTACCACAATGGCGCTCATGTCCTTTAGCTTGCCCACGCTCATCAGCATGGCCGGCATGGACTTGTCGCAGCTGGCGATGAACATTCCGCCGTCGTAGCCGGTACTGTTCCCATGAATCTCAACCATGTTGGCGATCATATCCCGGTGGGCCAGAGAATAGTTGATGCCGTCATGGCCCTGGGAAATGCCGTCGCAGATATCGGTGGTGTAATACCTTGCGCCGCGGCCCCCGTTGTCCGCAATGGCCTTCATCCCCTCTTCCACAAACTGATTCAGATGGGCGCTTCCCGGATGGCTGTCGCCGAAGGTGCTTTCCACCAGAATCTGCGGCTTGGCCAGATCCTCTGCGGTCCAGCCCATACCGATTTTCAGCGGATCATTCTCCGGCGCCAGCTTCCTGATTTCCTGACTGTGAAGTTTCATACATTTTCCTCCTGTTTTTATTTTATACATCTGACGTCTTATGTCTATATCCTATCATTTTCTCATTTATATCGCAAGTCATCAGATTTATTTTCTACTTTCTCCATATAAGTTTTTATTTTCATTGGTGATACTGCACAAATTATCGGTTTTTTCTCTTGTTTTTCGGCCTCTCCCCCTGCCTTTCCCCTTGTTCGTTTCTCAAAATACATCAGACTACTTTTCGGGACAAAAAGAAACAGGCCATGCTTCCGCACAGCCTGCCACAGGTTTTCCTCCCGGCAAACGCCTTTCTTTTTCAGCAAAAAAACTTATTTTTCCTGATTTTTCATCAGATTGCGAATCTGATCCCGGTTATAGGTCATATGCATCATCATGGCCGCCCTGGCACCGATGGAATCATGATCCGCAATGGCGTTGACCACCGCCCGGTGCGTCCGTATAGTCTCATCCAGAAGGCTCATATGGGTTACATTGACAAATACAAGCACTGCCGTATCGATAATCGGAATCAGCTGCTCCACCACCTTGTTCCTGGAGCACTCCGCCACGCAGGTGTGAAAGGCAATATCCTCCCGGATATAGCTTTCCCCCTGCAGAATCTGCCGCTCCACCAGATCGCAGGCAGCCCTCAGCTTCTCTATGTCCTCGTCCGTTGCATTGAGCGCCGCCATCTCCGCGATCCCCGGCTCCAGCATCATCCGCACATTGGCCAGATCCAGCGCAAGCCCCATCTTATCCTCAAACCGGAGCAGCCCCAGAGGATCCATGTCCGTTGGCGTCGTGCTGACCACATAGGTGCCGGATCCTCTGCGCACCTCCAGAATGCCGCGGGAAATCAAAAGCTTCACCGCCTCCCGGATCGTGCTCCTCCCCACGCCGAACCGGTCTGCCAGCTCAAATTCATTGGGAAGCTTCATCCCGATCCCGTAGGAATGATCCAGAATAAACTGATATATCTGCTCCTGCACCTGCTCTGCAAGGACCTTGCTTTTTATGTTGGATAATTCGTTCACGGCCGTCCCCTCTTTTTCTGTATGTCTCGAATGCTTTCTCCGTATCATAAACGAAGTTCATGATCATGCTTCACCGTTTGCCCCAAACAGGCTGCGCCTGCTCCGGCTCACTAATGTTCATTATACCATGCGCCGTTTCTCCGCACAAGCTCGCCTGTGTGAAGATCCAGCGAAGATCCCGCAAAAAAGCATACCTCGTTCACGGCCATACCGGCTTGCTGCGTGCGCTGAGAAAACCGGCCTTTGACACGGCAAGATCAATGAAATATCTGCCGGATTTGCGCGGCGGATTCTCATGATGATACATCAGGCAGCTTTCCCAGAACGGATCGGAGGCAAGACGGAACCAGCGGATATCGTCGTAGAGCCTGGCCTGGGATTCCGGAAGAATCGTCAGACAGACGCCGCCGCGAACCATCAGCGCCGCCACATGGTTCATCCTGGATTCAAACATAACCTGCGGCTGAAAACCCGCTTCCCTGAAACAGGGATCAACGGCCTGCCGCATGGTGGAGCCGGAAAACATCAGGGAAAACGGCTCGTCCCTGCACAGATACAGATCCATCTCCGGATAGTCGCCGTCCTCTGTCGGCTGGTACATCCCCGCCAGCGGATGCCCGGCCGGAACCCCCAGCAGAAAACGCTCCCTGGCCAGGTGGACGTACTCCAGCTCCGGAAGCTCCCGCTTTGTGATCATCGCCATGCCGATATCCAGCTTTTTCTGCAGGAGCATATCATACTGGTCATAAACCTTGTGATCCTCCAGCTTAAAGGAAATCCGCGGATATTTTCTGTGAAACTCCGGAAATACCGCGCAGAAAAGCTGGGTTCCCTGCTCCATGGCCAGATTCAGACGGATCTCCCCCACGCTGCTGTCGCGAAGATCCTGCAGCTGGGTCCGCATACGCTCCTCCTGAAATATGGATTCCCTCGCATATGCCGCCACAATCTCCCCAGCCTCCGTAATCTTCAAATGATGGGTGTCCCGCTCAAAAATGCTCACCCCCAGCTCCTTTTCTATCCGGATCAGCTGCTGGTTCAGCCCTGACTGCGAAATATAAAGCTGCTCCGCCGCCCTGGAAATACTGCCGCACTCCGCAATGGCAAGAATATACCGGAACTGCCGCGTATTCATAACAGTCCTCCTTTCCCATGAAATTTTATGACTTCGTCTATATGGTGATGATTTGCCGCGGACGAATCCTGTCCGTTTGGTTATATTGTACAATATTTTGCCTGTTTTTAACAGCCTGAAAGAAGTAAAACTTCGTCCAAAAAGAATTTTCTCATTCTTCAGCTTAGGACAAACCCGTGATACAATCCACTTATCCGCAGCTGCTTTGGGCGGCTGCAATTATCCAATCATAGGAGGGTTTATCATGTTAGGTATCTTAGGGTTGATCATTGCCATCGCCTGTGTGATTGCACTGATCTGGAAAAACTGACATCTGTCCGTCATCTCACTGGCCGGCGCACTGATTGTTATTCTCTTCAACGGCATGCCGCCAGTAGAAACACTCAGTGAACATTTCATGCGCGGCATGGCTGATTTTGCCGGGAACTGGTTCCTGCTTTTCATGCTGGGCGCCATCTTCGGCAAGGTTATGGGCGACAGCGGCGCATCCATCGGCATTGCAAACCATATGCTGAAGCTGCTCGGCGAAAAATCTGTGGTTCTGGTTATCATGCTTACCGGCCTTGTGCTTTCCTACGGCGGAATCGGCACCTTCATCATCGCCTTTTCCCTGTATCCCATTGCCGTCGCACTGTTTCAGCGGGCTGATATACCAAAAAAGCTCATTGTGGCAACGATCATGGTATGTCCCGTAACGGTCTGCATGGCAATGCTTCCGGGATCTCCTTCCACGCAGAACCTGATCCCCACCGCTTACTTCGGCACCACCGCCTATGCAGGCGCATCCCTTGGAATCATCTGCTCCATTGTCATGTTTCTGTCAGCTTATCTGTTCCTGAACTGGCAGATTAAAAAGGCAAAGGCCGGCGGAGAGCATTTTGTCCCCAGCCCCGGGGAGAATGTTATGGACTTAAGCGCCGTGGAGGGCGAAAAAACACCGTCCGCCGCCGCCTGCTTCGCTCCTATCGTTGTCCTGCTGGCGCTGATGTTCGGAATTCAGTCCCTGACCTCCATTCCCTCAGCCTATGCCGTATCCCTTGCCATGGCCTGCGCCATCGCCGTGGGATGCTTCCTTTACCGGGATCGTTTAAATATTCAGGATGCCGTTTCCAGCGGCGCGTCCGGCGGCCTCGGCTCTCTGATCGCCACCTCGTCGATCATGGGCTTCGGCTCCGTAGTGTCAGCATCCGCCGCCTACGCCTCCATTGCCGATGCTCTGGTAAACATGAGCGCAAATCCGCTGGTTACCGCGCTGATTTCCATCAATGTCATTGCAGCTATCACCGGCTCCTCCGCAGGCGGACTGAATATTTTCCTGAATTCCATGGGTGAATATCTGGCAGCCTCCGGCCTCAACAATGCCATGCTGCACCGCGTGGTATGCATCGCCTCCTCCGGCTTCGATGCGATGCCTCATGCCTCCGGCATCGTGGTCTGCAACCAGATCGCGAAAACCTCGCAGAAGGACACCTATAAATACGTTTTCATCTGCTGCGCCATCATGCCGTTCTGCTGCGCCATTCTCGCAAGCATCCTCGGCACCATGGGCATTGTCTGACATACCAAAACTGTCACTGTAAAAAAGAATCCTGCTGCGCGGGATTTTCCACTTATAAAGAGGAGTCTGTCAAATGAAAGCTGATTACATCATCCGGGGCGGCCGCGTCATGGATCCGGCCGCCGGAACCGACGAGATCCGAGATCTTGTCATTCAGAACATGCGTATCGTTGATCCAGGCGCCGGGCACACAGAATGCCCCGCAGACAGAATCATCGACGCCTCCGGCAAAATCGTAACGCCGGGCCTGATTGATTTTCACACACACTTATTTTATGAGGGCAGCTCCATCTGCATCCGCCCAGATATGATGATTGCCCAGGGAACCACGGCAGCCGTAGACGCCGGCAGTGCCGGAACCTGCACCTATGAGGCATTTTCCAGATCCGTCATCGGCCAGTCCCTGCTCCGTGTCAAGGGCTTTCTGACCGTATACAGCGGCGGCCAGCTGGATCCCCGGCTGTGTGAGGATTTCAATCCTGCGTTGTATAATATAGAAAAAATGGAGCGGGTAATCGAGGCAAACAGAGACAACCTTCTTGGCCTGAAAATCCGCCTGTCCAGAGGTGTGGTTCCGGATGAAACCGGCGCCGGTTACCTTAAAGCAGCGGTAAGCCTGGCCGAAGACCTGAACCGGCGCCTGGGCACAAATCTCCGCGTCTGTGTCCACACCACCAATTCTCCTGTCACGGCAGGAGAGCTGGCCGACTGCCTGCGGCCCGGCGATATATTCTGCCACTGCTATCAGGGCGCCGGTAATCCCATCTGCCTCGAGGACGGCACCCTGGATCCAAAAATCGCCGCAGCCAGAGCCCGGGGCGTCCTCTTTGACGCGGCCAACGGAAAAGGCAATTTCGGGCTCCAGGCGGCCCGGCGCGCCCTTGCCGCCGGCTTTGAACCGGACATCATATCATCGGACCTGACCATCGACAAGTTCAACATGCCGCCCTATGCCAAGAGCCTTCCGTTAGTCATCTCCAAGTATCTGGCCCTCGGCATGGACCTTATGACCATCCTCGAAAAGGTTACGGTCAACCCCGCCCGGCTCATGGGTCTGGAACACCAGATCGGAACCCTGGCCCCCGGCGCCTTTGCGGATATCGCCATCTTTGAACGAAAGGAAAAGCATTATATCCAGAAGGATTTCTGCGATGACGCGCTGGAATGCAGCGAAATCCTCGTGCCGCAGATGACGATGATCGCAGGGGAAATACAATATTGTCAGGCGGATTTTTATTTGTAAGAAAGAAATCGTTCTGCACGAATTGGTATATAATCTGTAAACCTGATGCAAAAGCCCCACACTTCTGACAATAAAATCGGAAATGTGGGGTTTCTTGATTTATTTTGTTTGTTTGCTGTTTTCTTCGATATTTGCCACAAGACGGTCGAAATCACTCTGATAGGTTCTGTCCTGCAAAACACGGAATTTTTCAAATTCACTTTCTGCAAACGCCTTTGCGATGACAGCGGTAACTTTTCCTTTGTCACGCAAAATATCTTCTTCGTTGAACTGGAGGAACGCATCCAAACGACTAACCCAATCCTGCATATACATGATGTTTCCCCGCCGCGCCTGTCTTTCAGCATAGTCCAGATACATTGTCACAATCTCATTCAGATTTATCATTTCTTCTTCGTTTAAGTAATTTTTGGCAATCGAAACATCCGACTTACGAATACGACCATGTGGAGCATTTTTCCAAGTTGTCAAGCCCATGGCTGGTTTTGTGCTATCGGCTCGTTCATAAACAATCTCAGCCGCCGTATGATGAGTGACAGCATAATGGAGCTTATTCTGTACCGTGGCAAAAAATTCTTTTGTAACAGGACTGTTCACATCATAGTCAGCACTGCACTGGGAGTAAATATCCGTGATTTTTTGATAAAAACGGCGTTCGCTGGAGCGAATGTCTCGAATACGCTCCAACTGCTCCTCAAAATAGTCTTTACCAAAAAAATTTTCCGGTTCTCGCAGCCGTGCATCGTCCATCACATAACCTTTAATAATAAATTCTTTTAAT
>JAUNGW010000141.1 GCA_030524245.1 Eubacteriales bacterium | reverse complement strand
AATGTATAGGATTTTCCAGATGAGGGAAACTAAAAGAAATCTTGAGAATTGGAGGTTGTTATTTATGTGGGCATTTCTGATTGCGCTGGCGTCCGGCGCCCTGATGAGCATCCAGGGAGTTTTGAATACAGAGCTGACAAAGCAGACCAGCATCTGGGTCTCCGCCGGCTGGGTCCAGCTGACCGCCTTTTTCACCTGCGCCGTTCTGTGGTTTTTCGCCGACAGAAGTCCTGCCGGCGCTCTCCTCTCGGTCCGCCCCTGGTATATGCTGGCCGGAGGCCTCATCGGCGCCTTCATCACCTTCACGGTCATCCGCAGCATGGACGGCCTGGGCCCCGCCAGGGCCACGCTGCTGATCGTGGTAACGCAGATCATCGCAGCCTACGGCATCGAGCTTTTCGGCCTGTTCGGCGTGGAAAAGGCCGCCTTTGAGTGGAAAAAGCTGATCGGTGCCCTGATCGCCATCGGCGGGATCGTGGTCTTCCGCTGGTAAGAGGACGGCCTTCGCGGGGATCAGGCCGCCTCTGCTTCCAGGCCCTACAGCGCCGCGATAATGGCGTCCCGGTACTCTGCCGTTGTCGCGGCGCCGTGAAGATCCGGCGTCAGGCAGACGCCCTGATTCAGCACCTGATCCACCGCCCGGCGGATATTCGCGGCGCAGTCCATCTCTCCCAGGTACTCTAACATCATGCAGGCGGACCACAAAAGGGCCGTGGGATTCGCAATGCCCTTCCCGGCAATGTCCGGCGCACTGCCGTGAACCGCCTCAAACATCGCGTAGTCCGTTCCCAGGTTGCTGGACGGCAGAAGTCCCAGGCCGCCGATCAGGCCGCTGGCCAGGTCTGACAGAAGATCCCCGTAGAGGTTCGGCATCACCATCACGTCAAACTGGCCGGGATTCATGACCATCTGCATACAGGTGTTGTCGATAATCTTGTCGTCATGCTCAATATCCGGATACTCCGCGGCGATCTGGTTGAAAATATCAAGAAACAGCCCGTCCGACAGCTTCAGGATATTGGCCTTGTGAATGCAGGTCACCTTTTTTCGTCCATGGGCTCTCGCATAGGCAAAGGCATCCCGGATAATCCGGCTGCTGGCTCCCCTTGTGATGATCTTCTTCGCGTGAACCGTATCTGCGTCGATCTGCTCCTCCTCGCCCACGTAAAGATCCTCCGTATTCTCCCGGAAAATCACCATGTCCACCTGCGGAAACGGCGTCCGAACCGCCCTGCTTGATCTGGCGGGCCGGATATTGGCGTACAGATCGTACTTTTTCCGGAGCGTCACATTCAGGGAACGGAAGCCGTGTCCGATGGGCGTGGTAATCGGAGACTTCAAAAGCACCCGGTTCCTGTCAAATGACGCATATGCCGCGTCGGGAATCAGAGCGCCGTTTCTCCTCCACTCCGCCTCTCCCACATCAAAAATCTCAAAGGACAGCGGCGCCTTAGCTGCCCTTAAAATATCAAGGACACAGTCCGTAATCTCCGGTCCGATCCCATCGCCTTTAAATACTGTGATAACCCGCTCCATTCCATGACCTCCTGCTCTTCTGCTGTGAAAGCGCCGCTTTCATACATCGTGATGCTCCGACAAAAGGCGGACTCTGTCCGCTTTATAGGCAGAAGTTTACCATAATGGTCATTCAAAGTCAATAGATTGTAGCTGTCACAATTTTAAAACTGTATTTCACTTCTTCGTCTCTCCGTAGCCCCGGACAATCATCCGCTTGATGAATTCCACCGAGCCGTCGATTCCGTAAGCCGCGCTGTTGACGCACAGATCATAGTTCACCGCGCTGCCCCAGGCATTTCCCGTGTAGAACTGGTAATACCTCCGGTGCCGGTCGTCGATCTTCTTCAAAAGCTTCCTTGCCTTCTTCTCATCCAGCCTGTTGATCTCCATAATCCGGCGGAGCCGCTGCTCAAAGGGCGCCGTGATGAAGATGCTGATATGGGGGATCCGGTTATTCTTCAGAATAACGTCCGCGCACCGTCCCATAACGATAAAGCTTTCCTTCCTGGCCATATCGCAGATCAGGTCGCTCTGGTTGAAGAATACCGCGTCCTGCTTGGAAAGGCCGTGGTAGCGGCTGAATTCCCTCGCGCATTCCTTTAAGGTGCGCCGTCTCTGAGGCGCGAAGGCCTGCTCCACTTCCTTCTGCTTTTCGCTGTAATTATGGTAGCCTGCCTGATCCTCCACCATATCCTTTTCCGCTTCCAGGCGTTTCAGCACGGCGGAGAATATCTCCGCGTCATAAAAGTTGATCTTCAGCGCGTCCGCCAGATTAAAGCCGATCTCATTGCCGCCGCTGCCGTAGGTGCGGCCGATGCAGATGATCAAGTGGTCCGTCTCGGCAAACCGGTTCTTTAAGTTCAGGGCGTTTAAGCTGGCCAGGTCCATATCCACCACGTCTCCCTCGCCGAAGCTTGTGGGCAGGCTGACCACCTCCTGGAGCACCCTGTTGTACTCTGTCATAACCATCTTGCGGATTTCCTTATCCTGAATGGTTCTTGCCATGTTGCTGATCAGCGCCAGCTCGCTGCGCAGCTGGTGTCCCTGGGTTCTGGCCTCCATCAGCCTTACCAGCTCCTGCACGCAGCCCTCCCTGTCGCGGCTGAACACACGTCCCAGAGAGGAGCCTAACTGGGCGTAAACCTCAGCGTCCAGATCGTAGATGCGCTCCGCCAGCTCGCGGAGCATTTCCTGCGTATATTCCATATTCCGTCCCCCTCCTTACAAAAAGAATACCAGCATATCCAGCAGAAATACAGGTATTAAGCATGTCAGCGACCACAGCATGTATCCAAAGAAGGACGGCATCCGGATACCGTTCTCATCGGAAATGGACTTGACCATGAAGTTCGGCGCATTTCCAATGTAGGTATTGGCACCCATAAACACGGCGCCGCAGGAGATTGCCTCCAGCATGGCCACGGGAACCGTTCCGAGGGTTGTGGCCAGGCCCTGTCCAAAGCCCAGAGAGCCTGCCGTGGTCAGGAACACAAGGTACGTGGGCGTGTTGTCCAGGAAGCTGGACAAGGCGCCGGTGGCCCAGAACATCTCAAAGGGCTTCGTCAGTCCGAGGCTGGCTCCGTTGGCCTTCAGAATCATCAGCGCCGGCTGCATGGTAATAAAAATACCGACAAACAGCACCGCGACCTCCCGGATCGCGCCCCAGGTAAAGTGGTTCTTCCGGCGGACCTCTGCATCCGTGGTCTTAAAGGACAGAAACGCCGCCAGTAAAATCATGACGATTTCGATGATGGCCGGAACCGTCAGCGTCACCTCGCCGAACAGATGGATCCCCAGCACGTTTCCTGCTCCGTCCTGGAACATCGCCATGCCAGGAAGCACGCCGCTTAAGATAACCGCCGCCACAATCACGGCCAGAAAGATCAGGTTGTGAGCTCCGATCAGGCGGATCTCCGTACCGGGCTTGCTGATATCCGGCTTGCAGCCGTCTGCAATATCCTTTCTGTAGGCTCTCCGGTCCAGCCAGTAAAATACGAACAGCAGCACTGCCGCGTTAAAAAGAAGCATGGGCAGCAGATGCAGGCTCCAGAAAAACGGGACGCCACGCATAAAGCCCATCAAAAGCGGCGGATCGCCGATCGGCGATAAGCAGCCGCCGATATTGGAGATCAGGAAAATAAAGAAAATCATAATATGCGCCTTCCGTTTTCTCCAGTAGTTCATCTTGATCACCGGACGCACCATCAGCATGCTGGCTCCGGTGGTTCCGATCCAGCTCGACAGCATGGTTCCGATTAAAAGCAGGCCCACATTGACCCTGGGGGAACCGGCCAGGTCTCCCTCCATGGTGATGTTGCCTGATACGCAGAACAGGCCGAACAGCAACACGATAAACGTCAGATAATCGCCTACAATACACTCAAGCACTGTCTCAAAGGCTGTCCCCGCCCCGTAAGCCGCGGCAAAGGGCAGAATAAAAAGAAGCGACCAGAGCGCCACCGCATGAGGCTGGTGCTCCTCCCACCACTCCGGCTTCACCAGAGGAAGAACGGCAATACACAGCAAAAGCCCTGCAAAGGGGATGCACATTGCCAGGGGAACCGACGCCGCAGCCCCTCCCTCCTCCGCCGCCAGAACCTGGAGAGGAGCCGCCGCAAGCATCGCCGCCAGACTGCCTGTAAATAAAAGAATCCTTTTCATAAAGTCCCGCACCCTCCTGTCATTCATTCACGTCGTTTTGTATGGATTTTAGTACAGGACGGATTATAGCATATTCTGCCGGAAAAACAAGCCTGATTCTTTTTCCGGCGGCTCCCCTGTTTATAAAATTTTAACATTCTGTTTTTTGTGGAAAGTGCCTGTTCTTTCACGCTTCTTTCCGCGCGGCTTCATAAACTTTTCATGGTTTTTCAAAAAAATCGGGCAGCTTTCCAAAAAAAGCTGCCCTCCCGGCGCATAATCACGACCGGATTCCTGAAAATATTCTCTTTTTTTACAGGCTGCGGCCCTTACTTCTCCTCCGCCAGATTCACGCCCGCGATCTTCACGTTCACATCCAGAACCGTAAGTCCCGTCATGTTCTCAATCGCCGTCTTCACCCGGTCCTGCACCCTGGCGCTGACGTCCGGGATGCTGTAGCCGTACTTGATGTTCAGGGACAGATCCACCGACACATGCTCCTCGGTCACGTCCACCTTGACGCCCTTGGACAGGTTCTTCATGCCAAGCTTGCCTACCAGCTCATTCGTAATGTTGCCAGCCATGGAATCCACACCGTCCACCTCAGTGGCTGCAAGGCCTGCAATAATGGCCACCACCTCATCTGCAATGCGCACCTCTCCGATGGTTTCTTTTTCGTATACTTTATGCGTATTTCTTCCTTCCAGCTCCGCCACGGTCTTACCTCCTGTATATTCTCATTGTCACAGCCCGGCTGCTATCTACAGTATAGCAAAGATCCCCTGATTTGCAAAGGGGTATTTAAGCCCAATTCACTCCTCCAGATTCAGCAGGGTAATGACGATGTCCTCCGCTCCCACCTCGGTTTTCCGCTTTACAATGTCCTCAATCTGGGCCCGCTGCTGGTCCGTAATGGCCGCCGCGTTGATCACCACGTCCACCTTTCCGTCCGTCAGGCTGACCACCGGATCCGCAAAGCCCTTCGCCATGAGCAGGGTCTCCGCCGCGTTCTCCTTCTCGGACACCGCCGTCATGGCGATCATGGTCTGAATGGCCTCCTGCTTGGCGGCCTCCTGAATGTTTGCGTTGTTGATGATCCCGTTTAAGGTTTCCTTGTTCTTTGCCCGGATCTGCTCCCGGTTCAGCTGGACGCCGGATATGTAGTCCGATACGGTCAGGCCGCTGGTCAGCACCGCCTCTCCGGGATTTTCCATGCCGGCCTCCTCCCCCGCGTCATACACAGCGATCACCCGGTCAGAGTGTTCTACCATGTAGCGGTTCCGGTG
>JAUNGW010000140.1 GCA_030524245.1 Eubacteriales bacterium | reverse complement strand
GTTGACAAGTTGTTTTTTTCCTTCTCATCATAATCCAATCCCTCGAAAGCCCGGTCGCCGATTATATGTGTCTTATTCTCCCCGGTAAAACGGATCGTAACTGTTTCAAGGTCCCCTATTCCTGAGAAAGCATACGCCCCGATATTTCCCGACAGGTTCGTCAGGTTGATCTCTTTGAAAGCGCATTGCTGGAAGGCGTTTTCTCCAATCTCCCCCACCTTGTCAAAGGGAAAGGTACTTAGCTGACTGTTTTCCTCAAAAGCATGGCTGCCTACATAGAAATCAGTTGTGTCGGCCTGAATCACTACCTCTTTTAAGCGTTTCCACCGCTGGAACCCGTACCAGCCGCTTAATTCTTCTGACCCATCCGCAATCCCGATGATCTTCGCCCCCAAAACAACCTTCTCAACCTTATCAGACCACTCTTGATTGAACTGGTTGTACACTTCCACGCTTTCCTCGTCCTCGGTGAGAAAATACATTTTCGCTTGTTCATCGTTTCTGCTAATCGTAAGGGTCTTCGATGAATCCTCATAGGAATAGGTAAAGCCCTGCCCATCCGTATACGCTGCTGCATCCAAAGCTTTCAGGAAGCGCAGCTGATAAACCGAGAAATGGCTGGCCTCAAAGGCAACCTTCTCCTCCTCTCCCTCGTCAAAAGCAATCTGATCGACCAGCTCATCCTCTCCGTCCTCCTGGAGGTAATAGACCTCCACGCCGGCAGCGGCCGTTTTTGCCTCCTCAATCGCAGGGCCGGAAAACTCTACCGAAACATGGCCGTTTTCCTGCCACGCCGGATCCAGTTCCCTGCCATCCGCATCAAAGAGGGTGATATCAAAGGTAAACGAATCCTCCTCAAGCTGCTCCACCCGGGCATATGTACCGCTCTCAAGCACTCCGGCAGCGGCCCGCAGCGTCACCGTGACATCATCAAGCTTCGTCTCGCTGTAAAAGCCCTCAAAAGCATCTCTTCCCACCAGCTCCCTAAGCGTCGTCTCATACACGCTGGCCGTTGTACAGCAGTCAAGCCCAACGATCCCCGGCGTCTCGCGGTCCGCCGAAGACGTTTCTTCCTCCGTTTTGTATGCAGCGCTATCTGAAGGAGAGGCAAGCGTCTGCCGGCTGCTGGTTACCAGAGGCGCCATGTGGCGCGATAAGCCGGCGGCTGCATCTCCGGCATTGTTTACGTCCGCTTCATCCGCCGTATCATCAGCGCCTTCGGCATCGCTCGCGTCCGCTTCGTCCGCCGTATCATCGGCGCCTTCAGCGCCGCTCATGTCTGCTGCCGCATCAGAAGGAGACGCCGCTTCGTCCCTGGAAACAAGCTCCATCGCCTCATCACCATAAAGCTCCTCATAGCTGCGCAGTCTGACCCGCCTGGTTTTAAACTCCGTTTCGCTGCCGTCCGCCTTATGCTGGGTCACGATTGTGCGGAAGGATGCTGTCTCATCTCCATGATTGAGGTAAAGAAGGATCATCTCCTCATCGCCGGTCAGCGTCTCTCTCTCGTTCTGATCCTGTCCCGGACGCAGGAAAACACGCAGCTCCCCATCGGAATCCGCGCCCTCGATTTCGGGAACCAGCTCGTAAATCTCACCTTCAAACAGCGCCTCAAAGGCTTTCGCGTCCCCGTCCGTCACCTCTGGAAGCTCCGGCGAAGCCAGTATATCCTGCGCGGCTGCCAGCAGCTCGTTTCCGTCAAGCCTGAACGCATACTCCGCTCCTGTTTCCGCTGCCGCCGACACAGACGGCGCACCGGCAATTCCTCCAAGCGCCAGCACAGACGCCACTGCAAGCGCCGTTCCTCGCCGCATCATCCCATGCGCACGAAACAGCCTGTTTCTCCTGACGCGCCTCGTTCTTCTTTCCTCCACCTTCATTTACCCTTCCTTTCTTTTCCTGCGTTCATGCAGAAATGCATCACAGGGACCGCTGTTCCTCACGCAGGCCGCCGCCGCTTCGCGTATCGCCAAAGCACAGATTTTCCGTGGCATCCGCTCTCATCTGCCGCATCGGCATAATATGCATTGTGCCGCCGGGATGCTCCCTTATTACGAGTCTATATAAACCATTCTAACATAGCCTGTCTCACAAAACAATGAGACAGGAATAATTTTATGCCGTTTTAACTCAAATCAGATATAATTTTGTGCAATTTCATGGAGATGCAGGCATATTTCCAGCCCTGAGCATCCGCTCAGGGTATTTTTCCAGCAAGCGTCCGCCGGTTAATATTTGATTCTGGTAAATGAGGAGCGATTGCCCCCTTACTCAAATCATGATAAAAATCATCTGTATGCATATGCACTGATCGCTCTGAATCTGACTCTCTTGCCAAAACAGATGCCGTTGCGACAAACTGGAAGTTATCTCTTGCTTAGAAAATAGCATGAAAAACCATAGGAACAATGAGAATTAAAATCGCACCTGCTACACATACAGCAATTATTTTTTGAAAACTTCGTTTTTCTTGCTCATTCATATCATTATACCATTTCATGAGCGGATACCTCCATAACTTCCAATTTATCAAATTGATCCATGAAGGCGCTGATTTCTGAATCGGTCACAAATGCCCGATCCTGCACCTTATAGTTCACTCCCATATCGTTCAGATATTTCTCCTGGTAATCATGGAGCGTCTGCAATCCGATATACAGAATCTCATCCGGACTGAATACGGGATTCTTCATTTCTGCAGTCAGTTGTTCCGCACCATGTCCCAGCAGACTTCCGAGCACCATCGCATGTGCATTCGGGTATCCGTCCTTCACGGTTGAGACATCCGGATGAGCATCAATCCAGATGATACCCATCTTTTCATATTTGCCGTGCAGATAATCAAATGGCGCCAGGGACACCATGCAATTCCCTCCGATCGTAATCACTCGATCGGGATTTTCTTTGGCAAGCTTCTCCTGCGCGTCCCTGATTCCCGACAGCACCTCTTCCTGTGCATAAATTCCGTTTGTGACAGCCTTTTCTTTTCCGTCAGGCGGCGCAGCATTCACTTTGACTACCGGCTGTTTTGGATTCTGCGGCAATATGTATTGGATACCTCTTCAAACTCCAAAAGATAGCGCAGCCCATTCCAACGGCAGTAAAAAGGAAATTCAAAAACGGAACATTCCGTTCTTATAATCAAATAAAATCAAACCACAATCCTTGCAGATAAAGCCAGGAAAATCTGTTCCTGCGAATGCCTTTCTGGCTATCATGACATCATCCTCACATTCGGAATTCATTGAGATTCTATGTCTGTTTTTGTTGAATGCGAGAATCTTTGCCGTTTGCAAATACCCCGGCTTCATATCTTTTCCACACTCAGGACATTTCATCATCTCTGCTCCTTCATTTTTGTCATCGATAACAACGGAAGTCATCAAGCCATCATCACGAATTGACGATAGCCAATGAAAACAAATAATCCTCGAAGCTCATTCGTCTGACCGTGCATCCATGGACATCTCGTTTTTTTCTTGCGCCGTTCCCGCGCCTTCATGGACCGTTACATCCACAGAAGCACCGCGAACCGCAAACTCCGCATACCCGGACGCGTACTCAAGATAGACCCGCGACGCGTCATCGGAAGCATATATTTTTTGTCCAATGTTCACGCGGCTCCCGCACCAGTCCGTCGCAGGTTCCTGACTGTCATCCACCGTCTTTACCTCGCCGACCAGCACGTACCCGTCCGGGAGCAGATTGTCAAACCCGTTGGCTGTATAGAAGTAAACAACACCATTATACATGACCTGCTGACGCTGTGTCTCCCCGGAAGGGTACCCGGTCGGAGTAGTTTCCCCGCCACTTTTCGGTGCGCAACCGGTCAGTCCTGACAGGCAGATCACGATAAACACGAACGAAAATATCTTTTTCATAATTCGTTTTACACAACCTCCTTCACATTCCTGTTATGTCCATTTTACCATACCGGCACATGCTCTGAAAGCCAATTCTGTCATTGTAAGGCAGTTGTAAGAATTCTTTAAACCCTTCCACATTTTATTACGCAAAATTCGATTTAATAATTCAAATTTCATTCACAACAAAAGAACGGATACCCTCTCCGGATATCCGTTCCCAAATTTTTATGCTGCTGTTCCGAATTTAAAAATCAGTTTCCGTCCTACAAAATCACCTTTGCCGGACACTTCGCCGCACACTTTCCGCAGTTGGTGCACTTCTCATAATCGATCACAGCCACATTGTTGTCCATATGGATGGCGTCAAACTCGCACTGCTTGGTGCACAGGGTGCAGGCGATACAGCCGTTGTCGCACTTGGCCTTGACATCCTTGCCCTTATCGTGGGAGGAGCACTGTACCAGATGCTGCGCCGCATAGGGCACCAGCTCGATCAGATTCTTCGGGCAGGCTGCCACGCACTTGCCGCAGGCAACGCACTTCTCCTTGTCAACCAGGGCAACGCCGTCCACCACGTGGATCGCGTCAAAGGCACAGGCCTTCACGCAGGAGCCGTAGCCCATACAGCCGTAGGAGCAGGCCTTCTCGCCGCCGCCGGGAACAACCGCTGCCTCGGCGCAGTCGCCGATGCCGAAATAGTTGTACTGAACGCGGGTCTTGTCGCAGGTTCCCTTACACTTTACGAAAGCAACCTTCTTGACAGACGCGCCGCTGTCCACACCCATGATTGCGGCGATCTTATCCGCCACAGCCGGTCCGCCTACGGGGCAGGCGTTTACCGCTGCCTCGCCCTTGGCGATGGCGGCCGCAAGACCGTCACAGCCAGGGAATCCGCAGCCGCCGCAGTTGTTTCCCGGCAGCTCCGCGCGGACAAGAATCTCTTTTTCATCAACCTCAACCTTTAACTTCTCACTGGCAAGTCCCAGGAGTACACCGATGATAATACCGATAGCACCGATGATCCCAGCCGCCATAAGCAAACCCATCATATTCATCTTCGCTACCTCCCCTTAAATCAAGCCGGAGAAGCCCATGAAGGCAATGGCCATCAGTCCGGAGGTGATCAGCACAATCGGCGCCCCCTGGAAATTGAACGGAATATCATTGTCTTCAATGCTTTCACGGATGCTTGCCAGCAGCACAATGGCAATGGTAAAGCCTACCGCGGTACCGAAACCATTTGCAACGCTGAAAATAAAGTTGTACTCCTTCTGTACGTTGGTCAGGGCAGAACCCAGAACTGCACAGTTGGTGGTAATCAGAGGCAGGAACACGCCCAGCGCCTGATACAGGGACGGGACGTTCTTCTTTAAGAACATCTCAACCAGCTGAACCAGAGCTGCGATTACCAGGATAAACGCGATGGTCTGCAGATAGGTCAGACCTGTGGGCACCAGAACGAACGAATAAATCAGGTTCGTCACCATGGATGCCAGTACAATAACGAAGATAACGGCTCCGCCCATACCGAGAGCAGTGTCAACCTTCTTGGATACGCCAAGGAACGGACAGAGTCCCTGGAACTGGCTCAGGATAATGTTGTTTACCAGAGCAGCGCCTACGATTACTAAAATTAATTCTTTCATTTACTCTGCTCCTCCTGTCCTGTGGTTTTTGCGTCTGCCGTCTGCTCCGCAGCCGCCTTCTCTGCTGCCGCTTTCTCTGCAGCTGC
>JAUNGW010000139.1 GCA_030524245.1 Eubacteriales bacterium | reverse complement strand
AAGATGCTGTCCCAGGCGAAGATTCTGTCTCGGGTGGAAAAACCGTCTTCACAAGGCGCACCGGCACCTCCGTCTCCGCCGCTATTGCCGCCGGGGCCGCCGCCTGCATTCTCTCCTGGGGATACACGGAGCACAATGACGAAACCCTCACCGGCACTTCCGTCAAGGCCATGCTGATCCGCGGCGCAGGACGGATACCGGCCTTTTCCTGGCCCGACCGCCAGTGGGGCTATGGCACCTTAAACCTGTACCAGTCTTTTTTATCGCTGCGGGAATAATGAGAAGCACCGCCTCTCCAAAAAAGAAGAGCATCCCGCCTTATCCGCGCATCTGGATCAGCGGACCCCCGCTTTTTTCCAGATAAGAACGGGTGATAATCACCGTGCCGATACCCGGATCCTTCGGGACCTCATACATGATGTCCAGCATATATTCTTCCAGGATCGCCCGCAGAGCTCTGGCTCCTGTATTCCGCTTGATCGCCTCGCCGGCAATCCACCGGAGCGCGTCCTCCTCGAATACCAGCTTCACCTCATCCATGGCCAGAAGCCGGATATACTGCTTTAAAATGGCATTTTTCGGCTCCTGCAGGATCCGGATCAGCATCTCCTCCGTCAGCTTTTCCAGCGTCACCGTCACCGGAAGACGGCCCAGAAACTCCGGAATCATGCCGAAGGCGCGCAGATCCTCGTTTGTCACCTGGCTGAGAATATTTTCATCCTTTTCATACCGGTCCTTCAGCTGTGCGCCAAAGCCCATAGAAGAGGTTTTTGTCAGACGCTCCCGGATAATATTCTCCAGCTCCGGGAACGCGCCTCCGCAGATAAAGAGAATGTTGTCCGTGTTCACCGTGGCCATGGGGGACAGGGCATTTTTCTGATTGGATCCCACCGGAACCTCCACGCTGCTTCCCTCCAGCAGCTTCAAAAGCTCCTGCTGCACGGATTCCCCGCTGACATCCCTGGTATTCGTCTCCTTTTTTCTGGCGATTTTATCGATCTCATCAATAAAAATAATACCGTGCTCCGCCCGGGACACGTCGTTGCCGGAGGCTGCCAACAGCTTGGAAACCACGCTCTCAATGTCGTCGCCGATGTAGCCGGCCTCCGTCAGGGAGGTGGCGTCCGCTATGGCCAGCGGCACGTCCAGCAGCCTGGCCAGTGTTTTCACCAGATACGTCTTTCCGCTTCCCGTAGGGCCGATCATCAGAATATTGGACTTTTCAATCCGCACGTCATCCCCGTCCGGAGCGTTGTCCAATTCCCGCATGTCCTCCGCGTATACGCGCTTATAGTGATTGTATACTGCAACGGAGACCGCCTTTTTTGCCCTTTCCTGGCCGATCACATATTCATCCAGCCGGCGCTTGATCACATGCGGCGCCGGAATATCCTTCAAAGAAAACTCCGGCCCCTCCTTTTTCTTCTTTTTCTTCAGCTGCTGCTTTTTGGATATGCCGATATCGCCGGGCTGATCCGTCCCATCGGCCGGCATATTAAAATTCATGTTCATGTAGGGCATGGAAGGTATTTTGGAAAGATCGATCTTTGACAAATCGATTTTTGAAAGGTCCATCCCGCTTCCCATCATGGAATCAAATGCCTTCTGCATACAGTCATGGCACAGGCACATATTGCCCGGCAGCATGATCATGCTGCCCGCCTTGCTTTCCGGCCTGCGGCAGATATAGCATATCTTTTCGTATTCCTGTCCGTCCTTTTCTTCCTTCTCGTTCATTTGCGCTCCTCTTTCCTCTTTTTCCTGTTCTCTTTTTCTGCTGCCGGACTGCTCTGCGCACAGCGCTTTTGCAGTCCTCTTATGACACAAAGACTCAGAGTACTTTTTCCGGGTACTCTGAGTCTTTAAATCTATTTGTCTGATATGTCGTTTTTCATGGTATTCTCCGCGCGGCTGTCAGAACATGCAGATCAGCTATTCTGTCCTGCCGGTTTCTTTCCAAGCGTAATCTGTACGGTCCGCTCCTGGTACTGGCCGTTGTCCAGCGACTGTACGGTAAGATTTACGGTATCTCCGCCTTCATAGTAGGTCAGCATCTCCTTCAAATCCTCCATGGTCCGCACCGTCTGTCCGTCAAACTTGGTAATGATATCCTTCTCTCTTAAATCAGACTCGGACGCCGCGCTGTTCTCCACGATCTTGAACACATAGATACCGCGGGGCATGCCGTACATAGCTGCCGCCGTCTCATCGATATTCTGTCCCTGGATTCCCAGATAGCCCTGCTTATCCTCATCCACAGCTATTCTCGTCTTCCTGTTCATCAGCTCATTGATGATGTCCTGAGCCTCTGAAATCGGAATCGCGTAGCCCATGCCCTCCACCTCTGTGGAAGAATACTTGGCCGCGTTGATGCCGATTACCTCGCCCTTCATGTTCAGAAGAGCGCCGCCGCTGTTGCCGGGGTTGATGGCCGCATCTGTCTGAAGAAGATTTCTGGTGGTATTGTCCTCCGCGTGAACCTCACGGTTCAGTGCGCTGACATAACCGACTGTAACCGACTGCCCGTAGCCCAGCGCATTGCCGATGGCAATCACGCCCTGGCCAACCTTTAACGCATCGGAATCGCCCATGGTGGCAACCTTGATCTGACTCATGGTATCCGCCGGAATATCCTTAAGCGGAACTGCAATCACCGCCAGATCCGATTCGGAATCCGTACCCTTGATAACCGCCTGCACCTGCTCGTTGTCAATAAATGTAACGGTCAGGGCGCTGGAATCCTCTACCACATGGTTATTGGTCACAATAAGAAGCTCCGAATCATTCTGGCCAACAATAATGCCGGACCCGCTGCTGGGCACCTCCACTGTCTGAGACGGGCCGAACCAGGTCTGCTGCTGCATCAGCATGGTGTTGTTGATGGCAACCACAGAGGGCATGGCCATCTCTACGATTGCAGATACATCTGTCTGAATCGCGGATGTCACCGGAGCGGACGCCTGATCTGCTCCTGCCGTCTCCCCTGTCTCCGCCTGAGCCACGGTAACCCTCGGAACCTCCGGCGCGTTCTGCGCTTTCACGTACTCGCCGATGGCGTTTACTGAAAACATGGCTCCTCCGGCCACCGTGCCGAACAGCAGAGCCGCCGCCGTCACGCCCGCAAGCTTTGCCGCCACGGACGATTTCTTTTTCCTGTCCCTCGGCCGCTCCGGAGGAATATGAGACATATTCATACGGTTCTGGAAGCGCTGTCCGCTTTCCTGGCTGTCTGTATATGGATGCTCCGTATACGGGCTGTCTGTGTGCTGATTGTCCATGTGCTGGCTGTCTGCGTACTGCCGGTCTGCATATGGACTGTCCTCACGCTGGCTGTCCATGTGCCGGTTCTCCGTGTAATGGCTGCCGTACTGATCTGTATATTCATTCTGACCGGAGTCCTGGCTGGTTTCCGGATATTCTTTTCTGTCATCTTCGTACATAATTATAATCCCCTTTCGTTTTCTTGATTATGGTTACATCATAACCACAAAATGTGTTAAAAGTGTGATGGAATTATAATCTGTGTGTGAACACGCGGCGATTATTGTCCAGGGCCGGCCACGACTCCGGTTCCCGACGTCTGGCTGCTCTGGCTTCCGAAATTTCCCGCCGACGGCCCCGCCGATGCCTCCGTCTGTGCTCTCACCGCTGATCCAGGCGCCGATACCACGGCTCCTGTTGCTTCTGTCTGAGCCGGTGCCGTGGGGCGCACGCTCTCTGTGGCTGCCGCCGTTGTCGCAGGGCTGGTCGGCGTTATGCCGGTGCCTGCGCCAGGAGCGGTCGGACTCAGGGTGGATGTTCCGGACTCTGTGCTGCCGGGACGGTTTGTCCCCGCCCCTGCTGTCCCAGCTGCCGTAGTTCCGGCTGCTGCTCCAGGACGGCTGCTGCCGGCTGCCGTGGTTCCCGCTGCCGTGGTGCTGCCCGGATAGGCAGTTGTTCCGGACGGAACCGTCGCCCCAGGGCGGCTGCTTCCGGTAACAGACTCTCCGCCTGTGCCCGGACGGCTTGTGTTGCCGTCTCCTGCCTGCGTTGCCCAGGGCCTTGTATTGGAGCCGCCGGTTATATCGGTCTGGTAAACAGGATCGCCGTTCTCATCCGTCTCCACCGGATACAGCCAGCCTCTTCCCGTCTCTGCCGGATTACCGTTTTCATCCGTTGCTGCCGTCGTTGCCCGGGTGGTCTCCCGTTCCTCAAGCAGATATCCGTCTTCATCGGTTTCCAGATAAATATATTCGCCGTCCTCATCGGTTTCCAGCTTCACCCTCCGGCGGACCCGGTCCCCGTCCTCATCGGTCTCATAAATATACTGGTAGCCCTCTTCCTCATCTTTGGCCTTCGATGTGGTTTCTTTCTCCGCTTCTGTGGTCTTCGGCGGCTGAATCACCCCGCCGGAGGTTCCCACCTTGTCCACGAACTGGCCCTCCTGATAAATTCCGGTATCCGATTTAATCTTCGCGCTGATATTCATCACCGTCTCAGAGGGAGAATAGTTCTCGTCTCCAAACAGGAACTGGTGCAGCCTTGTCACATTGCTCTCCAGGGTAGCCGGCACTACCACCGCGCCCTTTTTCTGCATATTGGCATCGCCCCGCTGCTGCGGGAAGCCGCTTGTCTCTCCTATATGAAACTTACTGATATTCTTTGCGTTCGCTACCAGATCATCGACTCCGATACTGGTGGAAGTCTGCGGAAATACCGTTCCGATCAGCACGTAAAGCGTCTGGAAATCAGCCTGCTTCGCCTTCTGGAAGGCCTGCTCGATTACCTTTCTCTGACGTTCTGTTCTGGCAAAATCCGTGTCCATCAGTCTCAGGCGCCCGTATGCCACCGCCTGCACGCCGTCTAAATGGTTCATGCCGGCATGGGTGAGCTGATGAGAGCCGATCCCCGTCGCCTTCACTGTTTCCGTAATAAAGGAGTTAATATAATAAAATTCCGCCTTGCTCAGTTCGATGTCAACGCCGCCCAGAATATCAATGGCATTGGCCACCGCCTTCCAGTTGAAGGTCATGTAATCGTCTATCTTCAGATCCAGATTCCGGTTCAGGGTTTCCACCGCCTGCTCCGGACCGCCTGAAGCATAAGCGTAGTTCAGCTTATTGTACTCTCCTCTTGTGGAAACATTCAGATAAGTATCACGGTAAACAGAAACCAGCCTGATCTCTCCCGTATCGCGGTTTACATTGCAGAGTATATTCACGTCTGCGTTGGTACCCTTTGTCACCGCGTTGCCCCGGGAATCCACGCCGAACACAGCAATGGTCCAGTAGCCCTTCATCCGCTCTACCACCTCGCTGTTTAAGTCGTTGGTCTCCAGCTCTTCTATCTTGAAATTCTCCGGGCGCTGCATCTTCGCCATGGTTCTGGCGACAAATCCGTAAGCGCCAATAAAAATCAGGGCAATGCACTCGGCAACGATCATGGTGATCATCCGGCGCCGTTTCTTCTTCCGCCTGATCTGAGCCTGCAGGCGCGGGGAAAGACCGCCCTCCTCTGCCGCCGCCGTTTGCCGCGATGCACTCCGACCGCTCTCCGGCTGACGTCTGCCGCCCAGGCCGTCTCCAGGCTGCCGTCTGACTGTCTGCGTACTGTCTGTGCGTCTCCGCACGCTCTGTCCATCGGA
>JAUNGW010000138.1 GCA_030524245.1 Eubacteriales bacterium | reverse complement strand
GGCAGGTGCGGAGACTGCATCAAAAGAGCAGGCAGGTGCAGAGACAAATGGTGATGCGGTGACAATCGAGGTGTGGTCGAACAACCGGCACGACGAAGAATATATGACGGCAAAGGTGGAAGAATTCAACGCCAGCCATTCTGACATTCAGATTAAATACACGATTATGACAGATGACTGGGCAAATTCGATCCAGCTGGCTTATCAGGCGAACACGGCTCCGGACATCATTACCATGTCGGCCTCGGACGGGATGACGCTGAGCGATTATGTAAGCTCCGGCATGTTTGAATCTTTGACCTCTTATATCGACGCAGATGAAGAATTTCAGAAGGTGACAGAGGCAAAGGATCATATCTATGAAGGCTTAAATGCCATCGGAGATGATATTTACTGGGTTCCCAACGGCGTAAGAAGCGGGACCAGAATCGAGTACAATACAGAGCTGGTGCAGGCGGCCGGATATGAGGCGATTCCCTCCACACTGGCAGAGCTGGTAACGCTTTGTGCGGATGTGACGGCAAACGGCGGCGGCTCCACCTACGGCGTAGCCTTCACCTCCTCGGGCCCCTTTGGCAGATGGCTGGAGGGCGTGGGAGAGATGAGCGGCTATACTCACGGCGGATATGATTACACCACCGGCACCTTTGATTTTTCCAGCTGGAAGCCGCTGCTGGAGACGGCGGCAAAGCTGTACACGGACGGCTCCGTGCTGCCCGGCTCCGAGACCCAGGGCGTGGATAACAGCCGTGCGCTGTTTGCCCAGGGAAGCTTCGCGATCTGGGGCAATGCATCCCAGGAGGCCGGCGTATTTACCGAGCAGTTCCCCTGCAGCTTTGAGTGGGGCGTGGCTGAGCTTCCGACGATGGACGGACAGGTAAACGGCGCGTTAAACTGCACACCCAACTTTGCGTTTACGATGCTGACCTCCAGCAAAAACAAGGACGCTTCCTGGGAGGTGATCAAATATTTTTCCAGCGAGGATTTCCTGAAGGGATATTTTGAGGGCGGCTACAGCGCGCCTTTGTCCGATTACATGGCCGGCGTGATCGACGAGTCCAAGGTGGGACGTCTGGCTGACTTTGCGCTGCAGGATTATGAGGATGTTTATCCCACAATCCCGGCTGTGACGGTAGAGGGCGATACCTATGCGACGGTGTTCTGGAATGTGATCCTGGGACATATCACGGCAGATGAGGCGATTGCAGACTTAAATACCAGATACAACGATGCGCTGGAAAGAGGTCTGGCAAACGGCAGCTGCCAGAGACTGATCGTTGAGGACTATGATCCGCTTCATCCTTCTGCAGGAACAAGCACCTATCTTACAGAGTAAAGCTGGCTGACAGCAGAAAGACGGCGGAGGCTGCTTTGGCAGTCCCCGCCGTTTTCAAAGCTCACTTTATGGCCTGATGAGGAGAAAAGAAGATGAATAAAAATAAAACGACGAAAATCGCAACGTTTTTTATGATGCTTCCGGCGGTTCTGATGCTTGCGGTATGCTCCATCTATCCTTTTTTGTGGATCTTTCGTTATGTTTGCTATGAGTATAACGGGATGACCTCTTATTATACCGGCGCCCATAACTTTTTGCGGATGCTGCAGGATGCCACATTTTTCAGAAGCGTGGGGCATACTTTTGAATACGCAGCCCTGAAGCTGGTCTTTATTGTGCCGCTGGCTCTGATTATGGCGGTTTTAATGAATCAGAAAATCAGGGGCTCCGGCCTGTTCCGCGGTATTTATTTTATGCCCACGATCATTTCGACGGCAGTCTCCGCGCTGGTGTTCAGCTTTATTTTTGCGGCCTACAACGGTGTTTTGAACGCTGTTCTGAGAAGCCTCGGCGTGATCGGGCAGAACGTAAACTGGCTGGGAGATGCCAAGGTTGCCATGTGGTCCGTGATCATTGTGGCTGTCTGGGGCGGCTTTGGTAACTACATGATTTATTTCATGTCCGGTATGGCGGGAATTTCGGAGGATGTATATGAATCCGCCAAGATCGACGGGGCAAACGGGATTCAGACCTTTTTCCGGATTACGCTGCCCATGCTCAGTCCGATGCTGAAGGTGATTTTGATGCTGGCGATCACCGGCGCCTTCAAGGATTATGAGTCCATCATGGTGCTGACGGACGGCGGCCCGAACAGCCGGACACAGGTTATGTTCCTCTATATTTATCAGCTGATTTTCGGCGCGACCGATACGGCGACGCCGCAGATTGGCTACGGCACCGTGCTGAGCCTGGCGGCCGCCCTGATCGTCGGCATTGTGACGGCCGTTTATTTGTTCTTTGCCAGAAAACTGGATGATGTGGTATGATAGGGAGGAATGAAAATGTCGATTATAAAAAGCAGGGAGGATACGGCGGTATACTCCACGAAAACAAAGATCGTGCGGCTTTTGTTGTTTGTATTTATGGCGGCGGTGGCGGCGCTGACCTTATATCCCGTGTTATATGTGGTATTCGGCGCATTCAAGGAAAACGGAGAGCTGCTGGTGGGCGGCTCCAACATTTTCCCGAAGGTATGGATTGTGGACAATTTCATCCAGGCCTGGGAGGAGGCTGATTTTGCCATTTATACGTTAAACAGCGTTTATCTGGCCATCGGCGTGATGATCCTGTCTCTTCTGGCCAGCAGTATGGCGGGATATGTATTTGCCAGAAGAAATTTCTGGGGAAAAGAATTGATTTACGGACTGTTTGTGGCCTTTATGTTCATCAATGTGGGCTCCGTCAGCCTTCGTCCCCTGTTCGAGCTGGCGATCAAGCTTCACATGAATACCTCCCTGGCCAGCGTGATTTTTATCAGCGCGGCGGGCGGACAGGCAACCTATATTTTCCTGGTGAGAGGCTTTATGAACTCCATTCCCAAGGAACTGGATGAGGCGGCCCAAATTGACGGCTGCACGTTTTTCCAGACCTACCGCAAGGTGATTTTGCCGGTGCTGCGCCCCATTTTAGCTACGGTGGCGCTGCTTTCCTTCCGCGGCGGCTGGAATGAATATATCCTGCCGCTGGTCTTTACGATGACCAACCAGGCAAAACGGCCTCTGACGGTGGGTGTGACCATGCTAAAAAATGCCGGGGACGGCGCGGCGGCCTGGAATATTATGTTTGCGGGCGCGACCATCGCGATCATTCCGATTCTGGTTATTTATATTTGTACGAGCAAGTATTTTATTAAGGGCTTAACCGGAGGCGCGGTAAAGGGCTGACGGCGGAAAGGAGACGGAAAGTGGGAGAACAGGCGGAATATCGTTTTCCGTTGGCGGAAAACGGATTTGTGACACATTTTTTGTATACGGGGCGCGTAAAGAGCCCCTGCAGCGGCGACAGCACGGATACCAATCAGCTGCGCTATGAAAAGAAGCTGCGCAGGAAGATTGCGCAGCATGCGCCGTTTACGCCGCCAAATCAGGTCCGGCTGGGAACGGAAAGCCCCATCGGGCCTGACTGGAAGTATTATTATGCTTACGGCGATATTTTCGTGGATGATTCCACCTTTTATACGGATCTGTGCAAGGTGGAGATGCATGCGGCGACGGAGCTTTTGTCGGACCGGGAGCAGGAGGTGAGGGCCTGCCTGTTCAGCTGCTGCGGCGTGGATCTATGGCTGAACGGAGAGCCGGCGGGCCGGATCGAGGCGCCGGTGTACAAGCCCCTGCAGCGCCGGGAAATTACGCTGCCGCTGAAAAAAGGGAAAAATCGGATTTATGTGCGCGTGGAGACGGCGGGCGTCAGAGATACCCGGATTTCCTTTGCCCTGCAGCTGCTGGAGCAGCGGGAACAGATTCTGACCGTCCTGCCGGATTCTGAGCATGCGGGAGCCTGCGTGGAGGCGGAGGCGCTCTTAAACGGCGTAGGCATGACCGGAGACAGGCTTTGTTTTCCCGCCGCGCTGCCGGAAAATGCCAGCCTGGTATATGACAGCGGAACGCCGGATTTTTACAGGAGCCAGGAGCGTTTTATCACGGAGGATATCTCGGGGCAGCAGGAAATTATATTGAAGGAGTACCTGGATTTTTGCGTGCAGATCCAAACGGAATACGGGGCTTTAAAGCGCAAATTCGAGCAGGCGCGTCTGTGTGTGCCCGCATACTGGCAGGAGAATCAGACGGAGCCGGCGCAGGACGGGACGGTTGCCCGGACAGCCCATTCGGACGATGCGCAGCCCTTTACCGCACATCAGCGGCGGGTGTTTGAACGGATCGGGGAGATCCGCTCCTTAAGACGCAGCGCGACAGACGGCTTTTCCCTGTATCCGCTGCTGGCCAGATATTGGGCGGGCAAGCGGCTGGCTTCGGATGAGGAGGAGCTGTTTATCACGCTGGATCAGATCGAGCGGCGCATGGACTGCGCGGATTTTATGACCTGCGCGCTGATCCGCTTCATTCATTTGTATGAATATACGCCGCAGCTGGAAGAGCGGATGCGGCAGGTGATGCTGGGCTTTCGGTATTGGATGGACGAGGACGGTCAGGACGCCATGTGCTTTTGGAGCGAGAACCATTCGCTGATGTTTTATCAGACCGCCTATTTCTTCGGGCAGAGGTATCCGGAGGAGGTGTTTGTCCGCTCCGGCAAGACCGGACGGGAGCTGGCGCAACAGGCCAGAAGCAATCTGTATGAATGGTTTGAGGATGTGTGCAGCCAGGGCTTTGATGAATTTAACAGCGGCGTTTACACGCCGATCACGCTGGCGGCGATTTTAAACGTGGTGGATTTTGCGGAGGAGGAGCTGTCGAAGCTGGCGCGCAGGGCGGCCGACCTTTTGTTTCTCCGGGTGGCGCAGCACTGCTTCGATCAGGTGGTGATTTCGCCCCAGGGGCGGATCTACCGGGATGTGCTCTATCCGGGCCGTCAGGCGCTGCAGTCTTTGGTGCATTATATGTGTGAGAGCGCGCCCTATGTATACAGTGAATGGCTGATCTGCCTGGCGACCAGCACCTACCGGATTCCGGAGGAGTGCAAAAAACGGATGGAGCAGCAGGGCTTTTTCTCCTATCAGACCAGCAATGCGGTGGTGGACATTTATAAGACTGCCGATTATATGCTGACCAGCGTGGAGTCGCCGCGCCGGGACGGAATCCGGCGGGTGTGGGAGAATGCGCAGAGAGAAGGGGAGGAGCGGCGGCACAGCTATGTGAAATCCCTGAATGAGTGCTTCCACGGCACCATGCAGTTTGAGCCGGGTGTGTATGGTTACCAGCAGCATATGTGGTATGCCGCACTGTCCAGGGAGCTGGTTGTTTTTGCCAATCATCCGGGCGGCACCTGCGAGGATATGGCGGAGGTCAGGCCGGGCTACTGGTTCGGCAACGGGATCACGCCGGCGCTGCGGCAGCAGGACAACGTGCTGGGCTGCATCTATGTGATTCCGGAAAAGAGCCCGGTACATTTTACCCATTTATACTGGAACACGGAGGCCTTTGATCAGACGGCTCAACGCGGCGGCTGGTTATTTGGCAAAAAGGGCGACGGCTGGATCGGCGTGTGGTGCAGCAGCCCCTATCAGGATCATGACGACATGCTGTTTGGATGTGAAAAGCGCAGCTATGGGGATGCGGTCGCCTATCTGACCGTGTGCGGCAGCAAAACCCAGGACGGCAGCTTTGAGGCCTTTCAGGAAAGCTGCATGGCCGGGGCGCCGGTGTATGAGGAGGCGCAGCAGCGTCTGACCTGCAGCGCGTTTTCCATGGAATTTAAAGCGTGTGACAACGCCACCCAGTACGTGGATTGAGGAGGAAAGTTATGTTTGTATGGAATAAGGACTGCCAGCCGACGGCCTGCGAGC
>JAUNGW010000137.1 GCA_030524245.1 Eubacteriales bacterium | reverse complement strand
TGCCTTTCCGTCACGGCCGATGGTTGCCAGATACTGTACCGGGTTTTCCTGTAAGAATTTTACTACTTCGTTCATTTTGTTTTCCTCCTGAAGATTTTTATTAAGGTTATTTCCTTTGATGTCCTTATTGTAACAGCACATTTCCTGTTTGCGAAGTACGCACAATATTGTGGTATAGTTACCGGAAGGAAACCATAACCATCAAACTTTTACTCCGCGTTCTCCGGCGCCAGATAACTTAACACATCATCGATTTTCCGTTCTACCGCGATAATTCCATGGGTCAGCCACACTCTGGAGTCCACCTCATAAATGTTCCCGGACTTCACCGCCGGCACATCCTGCCACAGCGGATCCTCCTGGATCGATGCATACCGCTCCCGCGCCGCCTCGACCTGCTCCGCCGAAGCCGTTCCGTATCCGGCTATTACAAAGATATGCTCTGCAGTCAGATCCGGCAGACTTTCCATGGAAATGGCAAGATTCTTGGAACCGTCATATGCAACGGCCATCGGATCAGGCGTCAGCGCCAGCTCATCATAGAGGAACTTGCTCATATTGTTGCTGGAATACGGATAGAGACGGATCTCCTTGGGCATGATGCGAAGCATCGCCACCTCCTGGCCGTCTACTGCGCTCAGCTTCTCCCGCGCATCCACAATCTTCGCCTGATACTGCTCCAGGCGGGCTTCTGCCTGCTCCTCCATTCCAAGAGCCTTTCCGAGCGCCAGGATCGACTGTACCGGCGTCTGCAGGTCAAAGGCGATGGTGGGTGCGATTCCGCTCAGCTGATCGTAAACGGACTGGTCAAAGGAATCACGGATCACGATCAGATCCGGTTCATAGGAAAGCACCTGCTCCAGATTAACCGTGTTCGACTCCTCGTCAACGGCAATCGTGCCGATATTCAGGGCATTGATCTCATCTTCCAGATAATACCCGCTGATATTCTGGCAGGCCACCATATCCACGCCCAGAGCCAGCATCAGATCCTCCAGCTTTAAGCCCACAATCCGCTCCGGATTCTCTGGAACAACGGTTTCCCCATATTTATGGGAAACCACCATCTGTCCGTCTGCGTTTTCATATACCATCTCGTCCACGGACTGTCTTACTGCGTCCGTGATCACGGAAAACTCTGCTTTCTCAGCCGGATCGCTGTTTTCCGCAGACTCTGCAGCTGCAGAGCTCTCCGGGGCGGCTGTGCTTTCCGCACGCTCCGCCTCAGTGCTGGCCTCCTGCGCTGCTGCCGTGCTTTCCGCGCTGCCGGAATTTGCTGCGGAGCAGCCTCCCAGCAGTGCCGCAGCCGCTGTAATTCCAATCATCATCCGTAAACCTTTTCTTACCATTTTATTTATCCTCCTTGAACTTATTGTAATTGTTCAGGACGGCGCATCTTCTTGTCCGGCAAAGCCGTATTTTTCCGCCGTTCTGAACAGTTATAACTTATTGTAATAATGATGCCAGTGTCAAACGGCTATAAAACCTGCTCTTTCTCAACCGTATCGATCGGTACGCAAAGCGGTTTCCCGCTGTACCGGTCTGTTAAAATATCCGCCGTCACGCCGAACACCTCTCTGCAGACCTGCGCCGTAACCACCTCGTCCGGCGTTCCCTGGCTGACAATCCTGCCCGCCCGGATTGCGATAATGTGGTCGGCAAACCGGGACGCATGGTTTAAATCATGGACAATCATCACAATCGTCCTGCCAAACTCCTCGTTGAGCCGTTTCAACAGCTTCATCACCCCGATCTGGTGCGCCATATCCAGAAAGGTGGTAGGCTCATCCAGAAACAGAATATCCGTGTCCTGGGCAATACACATGGCAATCCATGCTCTTTGCCGCTGTCCTCCGGACAGCTGGTCCAGAGGACGCTTCCCGAATTCCGTGATTGAAGTCACCTCCATGGCCCGGTCAATAATCTCCTCATCCCTTTGATTCAGCCGGCCAAAGCCTGCCTTATGGGGTGAGCGTCCGTAGGAAATCAGCTCCCGCACCGTCAGTCCCTCCGGCGCCTCCGGGTTCTGCGGCAGTACGGACAGACGCTTTGCCAGCTCCTTTGTCGGCTGCGTATGGATCGCCTTTCCGTCCAGGACGATCTGTCCGCTGACAGGCGCCATCAGACGGCACATCGTCTTCAGAATCGTTGATTTTCCGGAGCCGTTCGCCCCGATCAGCGCCGTGATTTTTCCTGCCGGAATCTCCACGGACAGATCCTCGACGATCATCTGCTTTCCGTAAGCAATCCCCACATGCTCCGCATACAGTCTCATCCTCCGTCTCCCTCCGTTATTTTTTTGATGTCATCAGAATGTATAAAAAGTATGGCGCCCCGATCAGAGAGACCACGATACCAAGCAGCATTTCCCTCGGCGCAACAATCGTGCGCGCCACAAGATCAGCCGCAAGAAGCAGCGCCGCCCCGGTCAGAGCCGCCGCCGGTATGCTTCGGGCATGATTGGGTCCCACCAGACTCTTCGCCAGATGCGGACATACAAGCCCGACAAAGCCTATGGTTCCTCCCACCGCCACGCAGGCCGCCGCAAGCGCTGTTGCAAGCAAAAGCGCCGCCAGCCGGTTTCTTCCCAGCTCGCTTCCCAAACCAATCGCCACTCCATCGCTTAGATGTAAAAGATTCAGCCTTCCCGCCCTGTATATGAACAGCGGAATAATGGCAAGCCAGGGAAGCAGCACCAGCACATGGGCCCAGCGGTTTCCGTACACGCTGCCGATCAGCCAGGTGTTGACCGTATTGTAACGCTCCGGCGACAGACGCACTGTCAGAATCATGTCCAGGGCGTGAATGCCGGATGTAACGGAAACGCCTACCAGGACAAGCCGCAGCGGGGAAAGCGGCGCTCCTCTGCGGTTGGCCAGCTTATAGATCAGAAGCGCCGTCACAAGGGCCCCAAAAAGCGCTGCAAACGGCAGCGCCAGTATCCCCAGCGCCTTATCCTCCGGCTCAAAGAAGGTGACAAGCAGCACCGCGATTCCTGCGCCTGCGTTGACTCCCAGAAGATCCGGGCTTGCCAGCGCGTTCTTTGATATGGTCTGAAACACGGTGCCGGACACCGCAAGCCCCGCGCCGACCAGAATCGCCAGCACAATACGGATCAGCCGGAACTGAAAGACAATCAGATTCTGCTCTCTTGTTCCCTTCCCCATAAGCACGGCAAATATCTGCGGCATGCCAAGCTCTGTGTATCCTGCCTTCAGACTTACAAAAAACAGGATCAGCAGCAGAGCAGTGAGAACCGCGATCACACAAAAAAAGCGGAGAAGGGACTGCTGCTTTTCCTGATTTTTCTCGTTCATCTCCCAACACCTCCTACTGTTTTTTTGTCGCCAGATAGATAAAGAACGGCACGCCGATCAGCGCTGTAACAGCTCCCGCCGGTGTCTCAAAGGGCGGGTTGACCAGCCTGGCCACAATGTCGGCCAGGAGGACAAGAAGTCCGCCGCTTAAAATCGAGATCGGGATCACCCTGCGGTAATCCACTCCCACAAGGGCACGCACGCCGTGAGGAACCACCAGCCCCACAAATCCGATGGGACCGGCCACCGCCACGGAGGAGCCCGCCAGAATCAGGACTGCAACGCAGGCAAAAAACCTGATCCACGCCGTCCTTCCTCCAAGCCCCGACGCCACCTCATCCCCGAGGCTCAAAAGGGTGATGGATCTGGAAAGCGCAATGGCAAGAAGCAGTCCTGCCGCCGTCCACGGAAGAAGCAGCGCCGCCTGTTCCGGCCGCACCCCGGAAATGCCGCCCGCATTCCAGAAGGTGAGATCCTGTGAGATCTTAAAGTACACTGCCAGCGCCTGGCTGAAGGCATTGAACAAAGCTGCAATGGCTGTTCCTGTCAGTGCCAGCCGTACCGGCGACGTACCGAAGCTGCCCAGCGACCCAACGCCGAAAATAAACGCGCTGGCAAAGGCTGCGCCGCCAAAGGAAAACAGCACCGTTTCACTGAAGCCAGCCGATGGCCGGAGCACCATGGCAATCGCCAGCCCCAGGGCGGCTCCTGCGTTGATACCGAGTACGGACGGACTTGCCATGGGATTGCGCGTTGCCGCCTGCATCAGCGCTCCGGATACGGCAAAGCTGGCTCCCACCGCCAGAGCCGTTATGGCCCGCGGCAGGCGCAGAGTGCGGATAATCACCTGCTCCGAGTCCCTGGAGTCATAAGACAGAATCGCCCTCCATATTACGTCCGGCGCAATCTGCCTCGCGCCGATATTGACAGAAAGAGTGAACGCCGCCCCGATCAGCGCCAGGATCACCGCAAGACACAGACAGGTTCTGAATAAGTAACTGTGCGCTTTCATCCTCATGATTGTAAACTGCCTTTCTGTTTGGAATTGGTTAGCTTATACTAACTTACATCTTTGAGATTTGTCAAGTTTTTTTTGTGAGTTTTAAAATTATGTTGGTCAGTAACCTACACGCTTTATTTTACACCCTCTGTCCTTGAGAGGCTCCCCGACACTGCTTCTCCGGGAAGCCTCTTTTCACATTGTTTAATTCTGATACAGTCCAGCCGCTGTCATCTGAAGATAGTTCTCTCCTGAATAATCCGGAAAGGCTTCCTTAGCCGCGGCGATAAAGTCCTCTTCCGTGGTTTCCGTCTCCGCAAGCTCCTTCATCTTCTCGGCATAAGCCAGCTTTGTCTTTGCCGCCTCAATGGTTTCCGGCACATAGTGAGAGGAAAGGATCAGCGTATAATCTGCATCCACATAAGACTGCATCTGTGCGATCAGGGCATCGATCGCTTCTATACTCGGCATGATGTTATGTACATCCGAACCGACCATATGGGTAAATACAGTGTTGATCTCCGGAATGACAAGATCGAATCCATCCGCATCATCTGTTACCACATACTCGACGCCGTTCAGCTCAATCGTTCCCGGCTCAATCACCCTCGTTACCTCCGGGATCGTTCCATCATAATCCTCTCCGAAGCTCTGCACAAAGCCGTCGATCAGTCCCTTCACGGAGCCGCCGTCCTGCTGTGCCGCCTGAGCATTTGCCGTCGCAATGTACTCCGCGTCTGCGCCATAAACCTCCGCGCCTGCCGGATGATAGGCCAGCAGCACGCTGGTCACCGGTTTCCCAAGGGACTCTATGTATGCAGCCAGCTCACTGTTGTTATCCTTAAAGCCCGGGGCCTCCAGCGCAGTCAGTCCTGATTCGCTCTCGATCAGATAGCTCTCATCATCAATCGCGTCAAGGCTCTCATATGCGTGCACCTTGATATTGCCGAAATCATACACCTGCATCACTCCAACGCCTAAATCCACGGTAGTCTCCGTATAAGGCTCCTTCTCCTCCGCCTGGGTCTCAGCCGCAGAGGAAGACTCCTCAGCCGCAGCGGTTTCTTCTTCTGTGACTGCCGTTTCAGCCGCCGTCTCCTCTGCCTGTGTTGCAGCAGTACCGCCTGAGCAGCCTGCCAGCAGGGAAGCGGACATCGCTGCCGCCATGGTAACCGTAATTAATTTTCTCATAATTGTTCTCCTTTTCTTGTTTAATCCTTACGCCTCAATTTTTTCCGGAGCTGCGGTCATGGAATACTTGGTGCAAACCGCATCGTCTACACGGAATACTTCAAAAATACCATCGCCTACCTTGTACATCTGGCTGGGACCAGTGGGATCCGCAAGCATTGCTGCGCGGGCCTCGTCGCGGTCATCCCGGAACAGCTTTCCGGTAATGCGCACCCATGTGCCCTCCTTGCCCATGCCGCAGATTTCTACCTTCTGGTTCTGCACCACCTGCTTATAGAAATCCTTCGTATTGTTGGAGCAGAGATAAAGATTTCCTTCAAACTCCGTCACGCTGGAAAACGGGCGGACACGGGGCTGATCCCCGTCCTCGGTTGCGATGTAAAATACACCAGTTGCCTTTAACTCCTGTACGATCTTGTTCATGATTCATTCCTCCTGTGTTCTATTTTGATTGTTTAAAATTTTCCATTCTGGTTTGCCCACTGAGACGGATCCTTCAGCGTCTCCATCACATCCCAGTGCTCTGCGATCTTTCCATTCTCCACACGGAAAAGATCATAGTAGGTAGTCGGAACATCACCCAGATATCCCTCGCTGGCCGCCAGAACAAAGTTGCCCTGGCCGAGCAGCAGGTGCGTCTCGTTGTAAACCATGTTGATTC
>JAUNGW010000136.1 GCA_030524245.1 Eubacteriales bacterium | reverse complement strand
GAAGGAGGAGGGCGTTGTATTTAACCTTCTGACAAATCCGGTGGAGATCCTGACTGATGAAAATGACTGGGTGAAGGGTATGGTTGTGAGAAAGATGGAGCTGGGCGAGCCGGATGCTTCCGGAAGAAGACGTCCGGTGGAAATCCCCGGATCCGATTACACCATCGATGTGGACACGGTGATCATGTCCCTGGGAACCTCCCCGAATCCGCTGATTTCCTCCACCACCAAGGGGCTGGAGATCAACAGGAGAAAATGCATCGTGGCGGAGCCGGAGAACGGCCAGACCAGCCGTGCCGGCGTGTTTGCAGGCGGAGACGCGGTGACGGGAGCAGCTACGGTGATCCTGGCCATGGAGGCAGGAAAGCACGGAGCAAAGGGAATTCACGAGTATATCTCCGGGAAAAATCTGTAATTTCGGAAAAAGTTCAGGAATCTGAGCGAAAGCTATTGAGAAAATCAAATCATCTATGCTATACTTGAAAAGGATAGCTGAATATTCGGACAAGGTGCCCATAAACTGCAGGGGCACCTGTCTTTTTTCTGTTGATTTCCAAAACATAAAAATTCACAGGCAGAAGGGGGATACAATTTCATGGCGGCAGCAATGACGAAGGAAGAAAAGTACAGGCAGATGATTGAGACACCGGTGCATAAGCTGATACCACGGCTGGCGGTGCCGACGATTATCAGCATGCTGGTGACTTCGATTTACAATATGGCGGACACGTTTTTCGTGAGCCAGATCAGCACCAGCGCGTCCGGAGCAGTAGGCATCATGTTTTCCGCCATGGCCATGATCCAGGCGATCGGGTTTACCCTGGGCATGGGAAGCGGAAACAATATTTCCAGGGCGCTGGGAGACCGGCAGGAGGAGAGGGCGAGTCTGTTTGCGGCCACGGCCTTTTTTACCGCAGGCATGATCGGCATCGTGATCCTTCTGTTTGGAACGGCATTTTCCCAGCAGATGGTGTATTTTCTGGGAGCGACGCCCACCATTGCGCCTTACGCCCAGGATTACGCCAGATATATCCTGATTGCGGCTCCCTTTATGCTGACCTCCTTTGTGATGAATAATATTCTCCGGGCCCAGGGCAACGCCCTGTTTGCCATGGTGGGAATCACCACCGGCGGCATTCTCAATATGATCCTGGATCCGATTCTGATCTTCGGCTTTGATATGGGGATTTCCGGGGCGGCCATTGCCACCATGGCGAGCCAGATGATCAGCTTCTGTATTCTGCTTTACCAGTGCAATGCTCATGAGGACTGCATAAAGATTCAGATTTCCAAATTCAAGCCGACTCTGGCAGTTTACGGAGAGATCCTGCATGCGGGCCTGCCGTCCTTCTGCAGGCAGGGGCTGGCCAGCGCTGCCGCGGTGGTGCTGAACTTTGCGGCAGGACCCTACGGCGACGCGGCGATTGCGGCCATGTCCATTGTGACGAGATTTATGATGTTTATCAACTCCAGCCTGATCGGCTTCGGCCAGGGCTTCCAGCCTGTGTGCGGCTTTAATTTCGGAGCCAGAAGGTATGACCGGGTTCTGGAGGCATACTGGTTCTGCGTGAAGGTGGCTGTGACCATGCTGACAGTGTTCGGCATTATAGCCTTTTGCATCAGCAGACCCATCATTACGTCCTTCCGCAGAGAGGATCTGGATGTGATCCGGATCGGAACTCTGGCGCTGCGCCTCCAGATTCTGACCATGCCGTTCCAGGCCTGGGTGATTATGGTCAACATGCTGACCCAGTCCATCGGCTACGGCTTCCGGGCTTCCATTGTGGCGGTGGGACGCCAGGGGCTGTTCCTGATTCCGGCGCTTCTGATTCTTCCGCCGGCATTCGGCATTCTGGGACTGCAGATGGCTCAGCCGATTGCGGATCTTTTCACCTTTGTTCTGGCCACGGTGATCGTGTCTGGAATCTTAAAGGAGTTAAAGGGGCTGAGAGATCAGGAGGCAGATTCTGCAAAAAAATACAAAAAACTACTGGACGAAACCAGTGATTTATGAGAAAATATGATCAAGTATGGTGTGATAAATTTAACGATTACGGGAGCGTAAGCCGAACCGGCAGAAGCGGGAGTTCCGGGGCGGCAGGCAGTCATCCGCACACCGGGTCGTTAGAGCGCGTACTTCAGGACATTACACAGTTGAAAGGAGTTTTAACATGATTTATTCACATGAAGTAGAAAAAATGTGCACCGTTGCACAGGGCGTGCATCATGGCGCCGCTCCGATCCCGGAAGAGGCAAAGTGGGTGCAGGCAAAAGAAGTGAAGGACATCTCCGGTCTGACTCACGGTGTAGGCTGGTGCGCTCCTCAGCAGGGCGCCTGCAAGCTGACTCTGAACGTAAAGGAGGGCATCATCCAGGAGGCTCTGGTGGAGACCATCGGATGCTCCGGCATGACCCATTCCGCAGCTATGGCAGCCGAGATTCTGCCTGGCAGAACCGTGATGGAAGCGCTGAACACAGACCTGGTTTGTGACGCAATCAACACCGCCATGAGAGAGCTGTTTTTACAGATCGTATACGGCAGAACCCAGAGTGCGTTCTCCGAGGACGGACTGCCCATCGGCGCAGGCCTCGAGGATCTTGGAAAGGGACTTCGTTCCCAGGTTGGAACCATGTACGGCACCTTAAAGAAGGGCCCCCGCTACCTGGAGATGGCAGAGGGATATGTAACCGGCATTGCTCTGGATGCAGATGATCAGATCATCGGTTATCAGTTCGTAAGCCTTGGCAAGATGACTGACTTCATCAAGAAGGGCGACGATCCGAACACCGCATGGGAGAAGGCAAAGGGCCAGTACGGCCGCGTTGCTGACGCCGTTAAAATCATCGATCCGAGACAGAACTAAAGGAGGGTACATATCATGGCATTATTTGAATCATATGAGAGACGCATCAAACAGATTGATGCAGTATTGAACAGCTATGGAATTGCTTCCATTGAAGAAGCGGAGAAGATCACCAGGGACGCAGGTCTTGACGTATACAAGATGGTAGAGGGCATTCAGCCGATCTGCTTTGAGAACGCAAAGTGGGCTTACACCGTAGGCGCGGCTATCGCCATCAAAAAGGGCTGCAGAAAGGCTGCAGACGCAGCGGCAGCTATCGGAGAGGGACTTCAGTCCTTCTGTATTCCGGGATCTGTTGCAGATACCCGTAAGGTTGGCTTAGGCCATGGAAACCTGGGCAAGATGCTTCTTGAGGAGGAGACCGAGTGCTTCGCATTCCTGGCAGGCCACGAGTCCTTCGCAGCGGCAGAGGGCGCTATCGGCATCGCAGAGAAGGCAAACAAGGTTCGCCAGAAGCCTCTGCGCGTTATCTTAAACGGCCTTGGAAAGGACGCTGCGCAGATCATCGCCCGTATCAACGGCTTCACTTTCGTTGAGACCGAGTATGACCCCTACACCAACGAGGTAAAAGAGGTATCCCGCAAGTCCTACTCTGAGGGACTGCGCGCAAAGGTAAACTGCTACGGCGCAAACAGCGTTCCGGAAGGCGTTGCCATCATGTGGAAGGAGAATGTTGACGTGTCCATCACCGGCAACTCCACCAACCCGACCCGCTTCCAGCATCCGGTAGCAGGCACCTATAAGAAGGAGAGACTGGAGGCAGGCAAGAAGTACTTCTCCGTAGCTTCCGGCGGCGGCACCGGCCGTACCCTGCATCCCGACAACATGGCTGCAGGCCCGGCTTCCTACGGTATGACCGATACTCTGGGCCGTATGCACTCTGACGCACAGTTTGCAGGATCCTCCTCCGTACCGGCTCACGTAGAGATGATGGGACTGATCGGCGCAGGCAACAACCCGATGGTTGGTATGACTGTGGCTGTGGCTGTTTCTATCGAGGAGGCTGCTAAGGCTGGGAAGTTCTAAAGAAAGAACGGAAAATGTATACTATTTGAATACCGTATTTGTATACTGTCAGGTAGGGGCAAAAAGCCCCCTACCTGATTTTTTCTATATCTGACCGCAGCCATTCCAGATCACGGGAAGATATTAAGGAAGTGGGGATTGAATTAAATACCCCTCCGAATTTCAATACACAGCAGATATAAAGAAGGAGGTGTTATCGTGAAAAGGGTTTACTTCACGTTTATTGCGCAACATGCAAAAAGATTATTTAGTATATGTCCCGGACAAGCCGGACACCGGCGCAGACAAGATGGCAGTGGCCTGCGCTGGATTTCTTATGCTGTCAGGGCATTCGGATCTGCATAAAATTACATTGATTTCCTTACGGCATTGTCATAAAAACGGAAATAGTCCGGTCGATGCCGGGACTGGGTATATTCAAACATCACACCGTCGCGGTTGTAGGTCTGGCTGCTGACTACTGCCACGCAATTATAATCCGCGGCGTTCATTTTCAGGTATTTCTCATCAATCTGCGTCATCTTTTCCACAGTCATGATACGTTTGCTGTTTACAATCGTCATGTGCAGCGTCTGCTCCAGATATTGATAAATGGAATGCTCCGCAATTTCTTTTGAAAGACCGGGAACGGCGTCCTTTGAAAAGTAATTGTGATTGAGAATCAGCGGTATACCGTCTAAGTAATGCAGCCGCTGGATATAATAAATTTCCGCTCCGACAGGAAACCCCGTGTGCAGGGCCTGTTTTTCATCAATTGCAAATTCGGTGAATAAAAGAACTTTTGTAAGGGGCTTATGACCATTTCTTACAGCGGACTCCTGAAAGCTTTCAATTTCTCCAATGGTAAAGGCGGTTTGCGCAATAGGCTGATAGAGATTGCGTACTCCCTTACCCTGTATGGTCTGCACATAGCCGTCTGTTACCAGCAGGCTGACTGCCCGGCGAAGGGTGTTACGGGAGCAGTGATACATCTGGATCAGTGTGTTTTCGGAAGGCAAAAGCTCCTGATAAGCGAAAACATTCGTTTCAATTTTTTGCTTCAGGTCCTTGTAAATGGTTTCATAGACTGCTTTTGGCATGTTTGTTCACCTCTATATCGAAAAATCTGTTTTTTCTATGGACTTATTATAGAAAGAGAATATATAAAAGTCAACAACTTGTTTAAACAAATTTGAAAAAGAATGTTGATATGTTTAAACAAGCGTGCTATAACAGAATCAAGAAACATGTTTAAACAAGCAAGAACAGGTGGAGGGTTCAAAACATGGGAAAGTATTCAGAAGACGCGAAGCAGTTGCTGCGTCTCGTGGGGGGAAAAGAGAATATCGCGGCAGTTTCGCATTGTATGACAAGAATGCGTTTTGCTTTGGCGGAACCGGGAAAAGCGGACGTGAAAGCGATTGAGGCGATGAAGGCTGTGAAAGGGAGCTTTACACAGTCGGGGCAGTTTCAGGTAATTATCGGCAATACAGTGGCTGATTTTTACAATGATTTTGTGAAAGAGGCGGGAATTGAAGGGGTATCGAAGGATGAGGTGAAGCAGGCGGCAAAGCAGAACCAGAATGTGCTGCAGCGGTTGGTTACTGCGCTGGCGGAGATTTTTGCGCCGCTGATTCCGGCAATTATTACAGGAGGTTTGATTCTTGGATTCAGAAACTGTATTGACAGCCTGTATTTATTTGAAAACGGGACGAAGACCTTGTGTGACATCAGCCGGTTCTGGGCAGGTATTGACAGCTTTCTGTGGCTGATCGGAGAGGCAGTGTTTCATATGCTTCCGGTTGGGATCTGCTGGTCCGTGACAAAGAAGATGGGCACAACGCAGATGCTTGGCATTGTCCTGGGGCTGACGCTGGTATCCGGGCAGCTGCTCAACGCGTATGCAGTTGTGGGAACGGTGGCAGCGGATATTCCAAAGTGGAATTTCGGCGGCTTCCAGGTGAATATGATCGGTTATCAGGGACAGGTGATCCCGGCTATTTTAGCGGCGTTTACTCTGGTATACCTGGAAAAATTCTTCCGAAAGATTACGCCGCAGGTAATCTCCATGATTGTTGTTCCATTCTTCAGTTTGTTATTGTCAGTGATGGCGGCGCATTTTATATTAGGTCCCATTGGCTGGAAAATCGGAGCGGTTATTTCGGCGATTGTATATGCCGGAATTACCGGAACCTTTAAGGTGGTGTCCGGCGCTGTGTTTGGAGTTGTTTATGCTCCGCTGGTTATTACGGGGCTTCATCATATGTCCAATGCCATTGATTTACAGCTGATTGCAGATTATGGTGGAACCATGC
>JAUNGW010000135.1 GCA_030524245.1 Eubacteriales bacterium | reverse complement strand
GAAAAAAATGGAGCCGAATAGGCTCCATTTTACGTTTACAAGTGGCAAACTCGGGTTCTGTATATCAGTGTATGACCCTGCTGCGCAATCTATGTATCATGGACATCCGGAAATTGGAGCCGGAACATATGGCCATTTTCAGGAATCTGTGCTATGATATTACCTGCACATTAATTGTTTGAAATGAGGTTTTACATATGTTACCAATCGATCCGAAAGAGCGTTATGAAAGAAGGCGCCGCAGACAGAAAATCCGGCGGGCCGTAGTCGCCGCAGAAAGCATCGCGATTGTGGCCGTTTTGGCCGCCGGCGGCATTTTCATTGGAAGATATTTTATGAACGGCAGAGACAGCGGCCAGGACACCCTGGCCACGGCTCAGAGTACGCCCTCCGACACAGCGCCGGAGGTCTCTGTCACAGAATCGTCCCAGGAAAGCTCCGCTCCTGAGGAGACCGCACTTTCTCCGGCAGACGAGCTTTTAGCCCGGGCAGAGCGTCTGGCCCTCGGCTACGACTACGATGGAGCCATCAGCCTTTTAACCGGAGACTCCCAGCTGTCGGGCGATCCCCGCATTCAGGAGGCCGCAGCCGGCTATGAAGCGGCGAAAGCTGCTCTGGTGCGGACTCCCATCACCCAGATCACCCATGTATTCTTCCACTCCCTTGTAGTGGACAACAAAAAGGCCTTCGACGGAGACGACGACGAAGGCGGCTACAACCAGGTGATGACCACGGTCAGCGAGTTTGAGAAAATCATCCAGACACTTTACGACAAGGGCTACGTGCTTGTCCGTCTCCATGATATGGCCTATGAAACCACCGATGAGAACGGCAATACCGTCATGAAGGCCGGAGACATTATGCTTCCGCCGGGCAAGACCCCCTTTGTCATGTCCCAGGACGATCTGTGCTACTACGCCTATATGACCGGAGACGGCTTCGCCTCCCGCATGGTTGTGGGAGAAGACGGCAAGCCCACCTGCGAGATGGTTTTAGACGATGGAAGCACCGTCACAGGCGCTTACGACCTTGTCCCCATCCTGGAAAACTTCATTCAGGAGCACCCGGATTTCTCCTACAAGGGGGCGCGGGCCGTGCTGGCCTTTACCGGGTACCAGGGCATTCTCGGCTACCGCACAGCCGCTAACTACGCCGATTCTCCCACCTACGAGCAGGACCGGCAGGAGGCCGCGCGGGTGGCGCAGTGCTTAAAGGACAACGGCTGGGAACTCGCATCCCACAGCTGGGGCCATTTAAACCTCGGCACCGTGGAGTGGGACCGCTTCAAGACAGACACAGACAAGTGGGAATCCGAGGTGGACAGCCTGATCGGCCCCACGGATATCATCCTGTACCCCTTCGGCGCGGATATCGGAGACTGGCATCCCTATACCACAGAGAATCCAAGATTTGACTATCTGTATGCCGCCGGCTTCCGTTATTTCTGCAACGTAGACTCCAACCAGTACTGGGTGCAGTTGGGAGACACCTTCCTGCGTCAGGGCCGCCGGAACCTGGACGGCTACCGTATGTGGAAGGACATCACGGCAGAGGATCCCTCTCACAGGAAGCTGGACGATCTGTTCCGGGCAGAGGACGTATTCGATCCCGACCGCCCCACTCCGGTTCCGGAGATGTAACACCCTGAATTTCAGGCCGGTGCTTCACTGAAAGCGCGTTTTCAGCATACGCAGACTGCCCCGCTGCCATATCCTGACAGCGGGGCATATGATATCCCATCCTTTATTCTGTTAATCCGCGCTCCCTCAGATAATTGAGGACCACCTTCACCGTCTTCCCTCCAGAATCATCATAGTGGGATACCCTGCTGCCCGCAGCCTTTTTTCCATCCACGCCGCGTTATCCACATTCAGAAAAGCACCTGCGCGGACCTTATAAAGGCCGTCCTCCGCCACGATGAATGCCGGATAGTCCTCCGCCTGCAGCTCATAAAGCAGCCGTTCCGCGTCCTCCCGGCTTTTAAAGACGCCGGTCTGCACCTGATAGTAGGCAGGCCCTTCTTCCTCCTCCTGGCGGATAGTTTCCAGCACTCCGTCCGCAATGGCCTTTGCCGTCTTCTCAAAATTTTCATCAAAAAACCGGTTGTCGTCCTCATGATCCAGAAATCCGGCTTCCACCAGCACAGCCGGCATTTCCGTCTTTCTGAGAACAACCAGCCCCGGCCGTTTTACGACCCCCAGATCCTTCCAGCCCATGTTTGTCAGCGCCTGATTGATATTGAAGGCCATCGCTCCCGCCGTCCCCTCATTTTCATATACCAGGCTCTGGATTCCCGATGCGGTCCCGGGAACCGGCATGGCGTTGCGGTGGATGGAGAGAAACAGATCCCCGTCTGCGTGATTGGCCATTTCCGCCTTCTGGATGGGCTGATGATACACGTCCGTCACCCTCGTATATGACACGTCCACGCCGTTTTCCGTCAATATCTGCCCCACGGCAAGGGCAAGCCGCAAGGTATCATCCTTCTCCTGCCGCCCCTCCCAGACCGCTCCCGGCTCCTGTCCGCCATGTCCTGCGTCGATCACTACACTGATTCTGTCTGCCATAAATAGAAAAAGCTCCTTTTCCATACTGCTCTGTTATACAGTATGGAAAAGAAGCCGCATCCGTTACTCAAATCCTCCGGTTCTTTATACCGCCTTCCTGCCGGTATCCACGCTGACTCCCCTCGGACCCACATGAGTAGAAAACACGATCTGGGTGCTGGTCTTTCCAAAGGCCTGCAGCCGTCCGATAAACTCGTCCAGCTGAGCCGTGCTGGGAAACGCCGTCTTTAAGAGCATGGAATAGCTGCCGGTCACGCAGCTGCACTCCAGAATATGGGGCACCTTCTCCGCGAAGGCATAAAACTCCGCCTTTTCCTCCGGCGGCACCTCCAGACTGATAAACGCCTGGATATGGCAGCCCAGCTTGATGGGATCCACCTCCGCATGGTATCCGGTGATCACGCCGTCCTTCTCCATCCGCTCAATTCTGGCCGATACAGCCGGCGATGATAAAAATGTATGCTCTGCTATGGTCTTCAGGGAAACCCTCGCGTTGTCCTGAAGCAGCTTTAAAATTTTTCTGTCAATGTCATCCATGATTTTTCATCCTCCCCGCATGGTTTTCCTTATGAACCGACTACTGCGCATATCCGCACCGGGCCAGGTCCATCTCCCCGGAAAACACCTCCACGGCAGGTCCGGTCATAAACATATGACCTGTTTCCGGGTTTCTGGAAATCTCCAGATTTCCGCCTCTTAACTGTACTTCCACATGATTGTCCGTCAGTCCCAGCAGCATGGAAACCAGGGCGCTGGCTGTGGCTCCGGTGCCGCAGGCCCAGGTCTCCCCGCTGCCCCGCTCCCATACTCTCATTCTGATATGGCTCCGGTCCGCCACCTCCACAAACTCCGTGTTCACCCGGTCCGGGAACCGGCTGTGATGCTCAAAGGCCGGGCCAAGCTTCTCCAGCTCCAGCCCGTCGATATCATCCATATAATAAACCGCATGAGGGCTTCCCACGTCCACTGCTGTCATCTGAAGGTTCATGCCCTCCACCTGGATGCTCTCCCCAAGCGGACCCGCAAGCCCCGGCGTTCCCATGTCCACGGTGATCATCTCCACACGGCCGTCCCGGGCCTTCATGTCCAGCTGCTTTACGCCGTCCAGTGTTTCCACGGTCATATGAAGACTGTTCACAATTCCATGGTCATAGGCATATTTTCCCACACAGCGGATCCCGTTTCCGCACATAATTCCCTCGCTTCCGTCCCCGTTAAACATCCGCATCCGGCAGTCCGCCTTTTCCGAAGGGCAGATCAGGATCAGTCCGTCCGAGCCTATGCCGAAATGCCTGTCGCTGACAAACCTGGCCAGCCTGCCCGGATCCTCAACCTGCTCCTCAAAGCAGTTCACATATACATAATCATTCCCAAGTCCCTGCATTTTTGCAAATCTCACGGTTATCCTCCTCTCCCTTCAAACAGCTAAACGCTGTTTAAGCTGATAATCATCTGTGCTGTTTCTGTCATATTGGTTCCGCTGTCCATGCTGCACTTCTGCATATACCGGTGAGCCTCCTCCTCCGTCATGCCGTTGCGCTCCATGAGAAGCTCCTTCGCCTCCTTCATCAGCTTTAACTCCTCCTGGCTGCGCTCTCTGGGCTGCTGCCGCATCCGCTTTCTCCGCCTTGCGTGGGCCTGGGCCATCATCTCCATGGATTCCACCAGGCTGTGAACCTTCAAAGGCGTCGGCAGACAGACCAGATTCTCCTGGGGTCTGGCGGACAGCCGGTCCGGCGAGGCGATCAGCAGCATGGAAAATCCCTCCGGCATACAGTCATGAAGCTCGGAATACATCATATCCGGCAGGCGTCCGCCGCACACGATCACGCCGCTTCCCAGATCCTCCGCCTGGGCCAGCGCCTGGGCGCCGGAGGTACAGGCAGAGGTAACGTCGAAACCGCTTTTTACCAATATTTTTTTTATGTTTTTCGCGTCCTCCGGTCTGGAAAATGCCACGATCACGTTCACCAATCACTCACCTCCGGTAATCAGATTCGGAGCTGCTGCATCAAACACCTGACAATTCCTAGAACTTGTAAAGGTATTCCTCTACCTCCCAGTCCGTAACCTCCGCCCGGAATTTTTTCCATTCCGTCCGTTTTGCCTCCAGATACTTGGTGAACACATGCCCACCCAGCACCTGTCTTACAAAGCTGCTGCCCTCATAGGCCTCCAGCGCGTCTCCAAGAGTCTCCGGCAGCCGTTCGATCTGAAGCTCCCGGATCTTTTCCTCCGGCATGACAAAAATATTCGTATCCACGCTTGCCGGCGGCTCCATATGCTTCCGGATTCCGTCCAGTCCCGCCGCCAGGCAGGCCGCCAGAGCCAGGTAAGGATTCACCGCCGAATCCGGACACCGAAGCTCCAGTCTCGTCTCCTCCCCTCTGGAGCAGGGGATCCGAAGCAGGGCGCTGCGGTTTGCCGATGCGGACCAGGCCACATAAACCGGCGCGTCATAGCCCGGCACCAGCCGCTTGTAGGAATTCACCAGCGGATTGGTCAGCAGCGTGATCTCCCTCATATGAGCAAGAATACCGGCCATAAACTCATAGGCCGCCCTGCTTAAGCCGTTTTTGTCCGTCTCGTCCACAAACAAATTCTGCCCGTTTTTATCCGCCAGAGACATGTTGATATGCATGCCGGAGCCGTTGACCCCGGCCTTCGGCTTCGGCATAAAGGTGGCGTGGAGGCCGTGCCTCCTGGCGATAGCCTTCACCGCCATCTTAAAGGTGACGATGTTGTCCGCAGCCGTCAGTCCGTCCATATACTCCAGATCCACCTCGTGCTGCCCCGGCGCCAGCTCATGGTGGGAAGCCTCCACCACAAAGCCCATCTCCTCCAGATTCATCACAATATCCCGGCGCACGTTCTCCGCCGTGTCAATGGGACCCACGTCAAAATATCCCGCCATCTCGTTGGTGTTGGTGGTAGGCCGTCCCTCCTCGTCCGTATGGAACAGGAAAAACTCGCACTCCGGTCCTACGCAGAAGGTATAGCCCATATCGGAGGCCTCCCTCAGCACCTTCTTTAACACATATCTGGGATCGCCCTCAAACGGCTCCCCGTTGGGCCGGTACACATCGCACATCAGCCGCGCCACCTTTCCCTGCTGCGGTCTCCAGGGAAAAATCTCAAAGGTATCGTAATCCGGATAAAGATACATATCCGATTCTTCAATCCGCACAAAGCCCTCAATCGCAGAGCCGTCAAACATACATCGGTTGTCCAGCGCCCTGCTCAGCTGGCTCGCCGTAATCGCCACGTTCTTCAGCATACCGAAAATATCCGTAAACTGCAGGCGGATAAACTCCACGTCCTCCTCCTCAACCATACGGACGATATCTTCCTTGCTGTATCTGCTCATTTTCCTTCTCCCTCCTTACATAAAAGAGTGTTGTGTGGTTTTTGTATCACAGGACGCATCTTCCTGTAATATAAAACGAAAAAAAGAGCGCCCAGAAAGCTGCCGGTCCGGCAGCTTTTCATGGGACACCCTCGTTCCATAGAAAGATAATATCAGCTGTCCGGCTATTTGTCAACGTGATTCGTTCACGCTGTCTTCCCTGTATAAGCCATTTATGATAATGTCTCAGTATACCACATATGAAAATGTCCCGGAC
>JAUNGW010000006.1 GCA_030524245.1 Eubacteriales bacterium | reverse complement strand
CAGGCCTCAGGCCGGATTGCGAATACCGGCGGCGAGTGCGTGAGTGCGAAGCACGGAGCAATCGGCTTTCATATTTAATGGTATCCGTTTTCTCCCAATAAAAAGAAGACGCCCCGCCTGCCGCAGGACGCCTCCCTCTCTCGCTTTTTCCCTACACACCGTCTGCTTCCAGTGCCGTAGTCTCATATTTGTCCAGAATCATCCGCTGGATCCGCTCACGGGTTGCGGTGTTGATCGGGTGCGCAATATCCCGATACTCCCCGTCCGCCGCCTTGCGGCTGGGCATGGCGATGAACATTCCGTTGTCCCCCTCAATCACCTTGATATCGTGGATTACAAATTCGTTATCCATGGTAATGGAAACAATCGCCTTCATCTTTCCTTCTTTTTCAATCCTTCTTACTCTTACGTCTGTTATCTGCATAGCCCCGGGCCCCTTCCGTCTCGTATATTATCCCCCGCGTTCCTGTCGGAAAGCGCTTGTAATGCTTATAATGTATACCTCTCGTTCTTCTCCACAACGATCTTCACATCGTCCGGCGTTCCGATGTAAGTGGTATTGGCCCTTATGGTATCGCGGCTCTCCACAATACAGTTCTCGATCACCGTGTTGTCGCCGATATAGACATCATTGAGAATGATGGAGTTTTTGATCACACAGTTGTTTCCTACGTATGCCTTCTTAAACAGAATCGAATTCTCCACGGTGCCATTGATGATGGAGCCGCTGGAAATCAGACTGTTTTTCACGGCCGCGCCAGGATTGTACTTTGCCGGCGGAAGATCGTCCACTTTGGAGTACACGTCCGGATACTGGCGGAAGAAGTAGTTCCGCACGTCCGGCTTTAAGAAATCCATGTTGGTCTTATAGTAGGATTCAACGGAGGCAATGTTGCTCCAGTAGGTATCCATCTTGTAGCCATAGATCCGCTTTAAATTCTTATAGCGGACTAAAATATCGCGGACAAAATCCACCCGGTCTTCTGCTGCGCAGCGCTCGATCAGCTCAATCAGCTGACGGCGGCGGATCACGTAAATGCCGCAGGATACGGTATGAGAGGTGGCCTCCATGGGCTTCTCCTCGAACTCCACAATGCGCCCGTCATCGTTCAGCTTCAGAAGTCCGAACCTGGTCACATCCTCATCCTCGCCCATATCCTTGCATACAACCGTAATATCTGCCTTCTTCTCAATGTGGTACTCCAGAACCTTATTGTAATCCAGCTTGTACACGCCGTCGCCGGAGGCGATCACCACATACGGCTCATGGCTGTTCTTTAAGAATGTCAGGTTCTGGTAAAGGGCGTCCGCAGTACCCCTGTACCAGTCGCTGTTCTCCGCCGTAATCGTAGGCGTGAACACGAACAGTCCCCCCTGCTTTCTGCCGAAATCCCACCACTTGGAGGAGCTTAAGTGCTCGTTTAAGGAGCGGGAGTTATACTGGGTAAACACTGCCACATTCTGAATATGGGAGTTGCTCATGCTGCTCAATACAAAGTCAATGCCGCGGTAGCTTCCTGCAACCGGCATGGCGGATATGGCCCGCTTGTTGGATAATTCCCGCATCCGCTTGCTGTTGCCGCCCGCTAATACTATACCAATCGCTCTCATCTTACGCCACCTGCCTTTATAATGGAATCGCCGCTGGCCAGTAATCCGTCAGGATAATCCTCCGCGGTGGTCACGCCGGAAATCGCCGTGTTCTTGCCGATCTTTACATTCTCCGGAATCACGCTGTGCTCGCCGACTGTCACCAGATCAAACTGGTATACCTTGGGATCATAGGTGCTGGGGGCATACTCGCCCACGCCAAGCCGGGAACCGGCGCCGATCCTGGAATCCTCCGCCACAATGGCCTTCGTCACCTCTGCTCCTGCGCCGATCACGCTGTCCCGCATAATAATAGAGTCGCGGACAACCGCGCCCGGCTCAATAATCACTCCCGCGCCGATCACAGAATTATAAATGGAGCCGTATACCTCCGTGCCCTCGCCGATGATGCTGCGGTCGATCACCGCCTCCGGCGCCACATACTGGGGCGGAATAATGTCGCTCTTGGTATAAATCTTCCAGTACTCCTCATACAGGTTGAACTCCGGAATGATGTCGATCAGCTCCATATTGGCCTCCCAATAGGAGCCCAGGGTTCCCACATCCTTCCAGTATCCGTTGTACTCATAGGCAAAAATCCGCTCGCCCTTGCTGTGGCAGTAGGGAATCACATGCTTTCCGAAGTCGCAGCCCGGCACCTCCGACAGCGCCACAAGCGCCTCTCTGAGCGCCGGCCAGCTGAATATGTAAATACCCATGGACGCCAGATTGCTCCGGGGCTGAGCCGGTTTCTCCTCAAATTCCGTAATCCGGTTATTCTCATCCGTAATCACGATACCGAACCGGCTGGCTTCCTCGATGGGCACCGGCATGGCCGCTATGGTAACGTCCGCGTTGTTTGCCTTGTGATATTCCAGCATCACCTCATAATCCATCTTGTAAATGTGGTCGCCGGAAAGAATCAGCACATAATCAGGGTTATAGGTCTCCATATATTCCAGGTTCTGGAAGATAGCGTTGGCAGTTCCCGTGTACCAGTCGCTTCCCTTGCTTCTCTCATAAGGGGGAAGAATCGTTACTCCGCCCACGTTCCGGTCCAGATCCCACGGGATACCGATACCGATATGCGCGTTCAGACGAAGGGGCTGATACTGGGTCAGAACTCCTACCGTATCTACGCCGGAGTTGATGCAGTTGCTCAACGGAAAATCTATGATTCTGTACTTTCCGCCGAATGACACCGCTGGCTTGGCTACCTTCTGAGTCAAAACTCCCAGGCGGCTTCCCTGGCCTCCCGCCAGAAGCATGGCGATCATCTCTTTCTTAATCACGTTATCACCTCGCTGTAGTATTTTTGTATGCCTCCTATTATATCACATTTTTTCCAAATAGTGAACAAATTTTGAATAAATTACAAAGATTTATTGTGCATTTTTCGACATTTTTCTTTTCGCCCTGTCAAAGCTCTCCCTGGCTTTTACGCTTACCCTTGAATCGCTCTATAAAATAAGGTATAATGAGCGTTAGTGAGCCATGAGCAGGCCCGTGCCTGTTCATGGCGAACGGCAGTTATCCATGCCGGCAGAAAACAGAAAAACAAGGAGACACATTATGGATTTAGTAACAGTTCGTGAATTATACCGGAACCGGGAGCGCTATCTTGACCAGGAGGTTTCCATCGGCGGCTGGGTCCGCAGCGTCCGGGATTCCAAAGCCTTTGGCTTTATCGTTGTCAGCGATGGCAGCTATTTTGATACGCTTCAGATTGTCTACCATGACACCATGGCTAATTTTGACGAGATTTCCAGGCTGAATGTAGGCGCGGCCATTCTTGTCAGAGGAACCCTGGTTGCCACGCCCCAGGCCAAGCAGCCATTTGAGATTCAGGCTGAGGAGGTTATCATAGAGGGCGCCTCCGCTCCGGATTATCCCCTGCAGAAAAAGCGCCACACCCTGGAGTATCTGCGGACCATTACCCATCTGCGTCCCCGCACCAACACATTCCAGGCAGTATTCCGCGTCCGCTCCCTGATTGCCTATGCTATCCATCAGTACTTCCAGGAGAGGGATTTTGTTTATGTTCACACTCCGCTGATCACCGGCAGCGACTGCGAGGGCGCCGGCGAGATGTTCCAGGTAACCACCATGGACTTAAAGAACATCCCGTTAAACCAGGACGGCTCCGTTGACTTTACGAAGGATTTCTTCGGAAAGCCCACCAACTTAACTGTCAGCGGCCAGTTAAACGGCGAAACCTACGCCATGGCTTTCCGCAATATTTACACCTTCGGCCCCACCTTCCGCGCCGAAAACTCCAACACCACCCGCCATGCGGCTGAGTTCTGGATGATCGAGCCGGAGATGGCCTTTGCCGACCTTACAGACAACATGAACGTAGCCGAGAGCATGTTAAAGTATATTATCAGCTACGTTCTGGAGCATGCGCCGGAGGAGATGGACTTCTTCAACAGCTTTGTGGACAAGGGACTGATGGACCGCCTGAACAATGTGCTTCATTCTGAATTCGGCCGCATCACCTACACCGAGGCCATCGAAATTCTGGAGAAGAACAACGACAAGTTCGACTATAAGGTATCCTGGGGCTGTGACCTGCAGACCGAGCATGAGCGCTACCTGACCGAGCAGGTATTTAAAAAGCCGGTATTTGTCACCGACTACCCGAAGGATATCAAGGCCTTCTACATGAAGATGAATCCCGATGGAAAGACCGTGGCCGCAGTGGACTGCCTTGTGCCCGGCATCGGCGAGATCATCGGCGGCAGCCAGCGCGAGGACGACTATGAGAAGCTGGTGGCCCGTATGACAGAGCTTGGCCTGAAGGAAGAGGACTACCGGTTCTATCTGGATCTGCGCCGCTACGGCTCTGCCCGCCACTCCGGCTTTGGCCTTGGCTTCGAGCGCTGCGTTATGTATCTGACCGGCATGGCCAACATCCGCGACGTGATCCCGTTCCCGAGAACCGTCGGAAACTGCGAATTGTAAAATAAGGAGCTTTTTATGAAATTCATCCACACAGCAGACGTCCACTGGGGCATGAACCCGGACAATGACAAGCCCTGGAGCCGCGACCGGGCCAGGGCCATAAAGGATACCTTCGCCGAGATTGTCCGCCAGGCAAAGGCCCGGGATGTGGACTGCCTGTTCATCGCCGGCGATCTCTTTCACCGCCAGCCCCTTCTGCGGGATTTAAAGGAGGTCAACTACCTGTTTTCCACCATTCCCGGCATCCGGGTGGTGATCATCGCCGGAAACCACGACCGGGTGCGGCCAAGCTCCGCTCTTATGAGCTTTGCCTGGTGCCCCAACGTGACCTTTCTTATGGATGAAAATCTGACCTCCGTATATTTTGAAGATCTGAATACGGAGGTCACCGGTTTTTCCTACCACACGGCGGAGATCACCGAATCCCGCTTAAACAATATCAAAGCCCCGGATACGCCGCGGATCCATATTCTTCTGGCCCACGGCGGGGATGCGGCACATCTGCCGCTGGACAAGTCTGCGCTGGCCCGGTCCGGCTTTACCTATGCGGCCCTCGGACATATTCACAGGCCGGAGCTGGCCCCGGATTACTCCTACGCCTGGCCCGGCTCGCCTGAGCCGCTGGACAAGACGGAGACCGGCCCTCACGGCATGATTGTGGGAGATATCAGCTTCGGCACCCGCCAGGTTACCTCCCTGGAATTTGTCCCCCTGGCCAGGGTTCAGTACATTCCTCTGGTTGTCCATGTCACGCCGTCCACCACAGACCGGGAGCTGCGTGACCGGATTGCCGAGGAGATCCACCGGCGCGGACCGGACAACATCTACCGGTTCCGGATCCGCGGTATGCGTGATCCGGATATCACCTTTGACTTTGAACCGCTGATGCAGCGGATGCAGGTCATTGAGGTGATCGACGAGTCCGAGCCCCAGTATGATTTTTCCAGGCTTTTTGCAGAGCATCCCGGCGATATGATCGGCTTTTACATCCGGGCGCTGCAGCGGGAGGACGCAAGCCCGGTGGAGAAAAAGGCCCTGTACTACGGCATTGACGCCCTGCTGCGGACCACGGACGAGAGGAGTTAGCCATGCGATTTCTGAATTTACATATTGACGGCTTCGGCAAATTCCATGATCTGACCGTGGATTTTAAGGAAGGGCTGAATATTGTCTACGGAAAAAATGAGGCAGGCAAATCCACCCTGCACACCTTCATCCGCTGTATGCTGTTCGGCATGGAGCGGGGACGGGGACGGGCTGCCAGAAACGATTTATACAGCAGATACGAGCCCTGGCAGAACAAGGCTGCCTTCGGCGGCTGGCTCCGCCTGGAGAAGGACGGCGTAACCTACCGGATCGAGCGGAATTTTCAGAAGGACCAAAAGGCGTTTACCGTTGTGGACGAAACAGCCGGCCGGGAGATCGAGCCGACAAAAAGCTTTATGGATTTCCTTCTCTGCGGTCTGACGGAAACCACCTACAACAATACCATCAGCATCGGCCAGCTAAAAAGCGCCACCGACGGCGGCATGGTATCCGAGCTCCGCAATTACATCGCCAATATGAACACCTCCGGCAGCATGGCCCTCAACATCACCAAGGCCTCCGCCTATTTAAAAAACAGGCGCCGGGAGTTTGAACGGCAGCTGTCTCCGGACGCAGGCAAAAACTACACCTCCCTTCTGGGGGAGATCCGGAATATGGAACGGGAGATTTCCTCTCCGGAATATGAAAATCAGCTTCAGGCCTGCCAGGATCAGAAAAGCCAGGTTAAGAACCAGCTCGGCGAAAAGCTTAAGGAGCGCGAGGAGCTTCTGCTGAAAATCGCCAAAGGCCGTCAGGCGCTGGACAGCGCCCAGTTTACAGACGAGGCCTCCGTCACCGCCTACCGGGACGAGGCCCGGGCCTCTTACAGAGAATACCTGGCCGCAAAAAAAGCCAGCGGTAAGAAAGGACGGATCCTTTTAGCTGTTCTTGCCTTTCTCTTATCCGCCTCCTCTCTCCTCGGCATCGGACTGCCGGGACGGGCCGCCGCGCTGGCGGACAATCTTCTCGGCGGCATGGCCCTGGATCACTCCCGGTTTCTGCTGATCTGCGCCGGTATGGCAGCGGTCTTCTTCACCATTGGTGCGGCGCTGCTGTTCCATCACCGGGCGCTGAAAAAAGAAGCGGCCGTCATCGGAAAGCTTTTGCAGGAAACATTTTCCCGCCATCTTGGAGATCCCTCTCTTACAGAGGAGGCCATGAACGCCTTTGAGGCCAGGATGGAGGAATTCATCCGCTTAAGCCAGATTCTGGAGCGCTCTCAGGCCTCCGTGGCAAAGCAGGATGAGGAAATTTCCGATCTCCGCCGTCAGGAAACCAGCTGTGAGGAAAGCATCAGCCGCCAGCAGAGAAATCAGTGGGAGCTGGAGAAAAAGCTGGATCACCTGACCCGCTGCAAGGATCAGGTGGAATCTCTCCGGCGTATTCTCGAAGAAAACGAAAGGATCCGTGAGGAGATTTCGGCCATTGACCTGGCGCTGGATACGATGACGGAGCTTTCCTCCACCATCCGGGATTCTTTCGGCCTTTACTTAAATCAGGCCGCGTCCGATCTTGTGGCCAGCATCACAGGCGGTATTTATGACAGCATGAGCGTGGATGAAAACCTGAACCTGTTTTTAAACACGCAGACACGTCTGGTTCCTGTAGATCAGGTTTCCAGCGGCACCATGGATCAGGTTTACCTGGCGCTCCGGCTGGCGGCGGCCCGGCTGATTATGGGCGGCAGCGGCCAGATGCCGCTTGTCTTCGACGACAGCTTTGTGCTCTACGATGACGACCGGCTTCGGACGGCCCTTGGATGGCTGGCCCGGACCTGGCCCGGACAGATTATGATTTTCACCTGCCACCAGCGGGAAGCGCAGATGCTGACCGCCTGCGGCCAGGAATACGCGCTTATAAAAATATAACGTAACAATTCTCTTGTTTTTACATCGGATGGATCTCCGATGCTTCTTGGCCCGGCAAAGCCGGACAAGAAGATACGCCGTCCTGAACAGCTGCAATGACAAAAAATCCAAAGAGGCCATGCCGGAACAATCAGCCGGCATGGCCTCTTTGCCTGATTAAAAGATAATCTGAACTTCTGTTCCCTCGCCTAATTTACTCTTCAGCTCCACCTTCGCCTTATGGAACATCGCCCCATGCTTTACGATGGAAAGCCCCAGCCCCGTTCCGCCACTTGACTTTGAACGGCTCTTGTCCACCCGGTAAAACCGCTCGAAGATCCGTTCCTTGTCCTTCTCCGGGATTCCGATGCCCGTATCCGCCACGGAAAGCACCGGATGACCGCCCACTGCCTGAACCGTCACATGTACCTGTCCGCCAGGCCGGTTGTACTTGATGGCGTTGTCGCAGAGATTGAAAATCATCTCGTCCAGAATTCTTGCAGATCCCCTCACCACCGCCGGAGTTCCCGCAAGATCGATGGCTACCTTCGCCCGCTTCGCCACATCCGTCAGCCGGTTCACCACACTGGCGGCCGCCTGGTACAAATCCACCGCCGCAGTCTCCGTCTCCGCCTTTCCTTCATCCAGCTGGGACAGCCGCAGAATATCCCCCACCAGCATAATCAGCCGCTGGGCCTCCGTGTAGATCTTATCCGCAAACCGGACCATATCGCCGGACTGCACCAGCCCGTTTTTCATGATCTCCGCATAGCCGGAAATAGAAGTCAGAGGCGTTTTCAGCTCATGGGATACATTGGCGGTAAATTCCCGTCTGAGCTCTTCCCGGTTATGCTGCTCGGTCACGTCCAGGATCACCACTACGGCTCCTCCTCTGTCCTTCGTCTCCACCACCGGATTTGCGATAATCTGGTAATGACGCCCGTTTAAATCAAGCTGCTGCTCGCTGTGCCGTCCGTTCAGCGCCTCGTCCACCACCTGGCGGAAGCTGCTGGAACGGTTTAAGCTGATTACATTCACCGGAGCTTCCTGGCCGGATATGTCCATGCCCAGGATCTGAACGGCGCTTGAATTATAGGTAACCACATCCGCACGGCTGTCCACTACAATAAAGCCCTCCTTCATATTCTCCGTGATTGCCGTAAATTCCTCCTGCTTCTCCCTCAGGGTCTCCATCTGCTCCCGGATCGTCTCCTTCTGCTTCTCCAGCCGCCGCACCAGAGGCGAGAGCTCATCATAGACGTTCTCCGCCCGCGGCGCATCCAGGTCAAGCTGGTTAATCGGCTCCACGATCCGCTGCGTCTGAGCCTTCGCCGCCGCCATGGTCACCCCGAAAATCACCGCCGCCATAAATACCATCCAGGGAACTGTACCTGCCATCACCGCCAGACCGCTCCGCGTGGTGCTGGCCACACGCAGCACCGTACCGTCGTCCAGACGGCTTGCATAATAATAGGTCTGCTCCGCCAGCGTATCAGAAGAACGGAGACTCTCCCCCACGCCCGTTTTCAACGCCGCCGCGATCTCCGGCCGGCTGCTGTGATTCTCCAGGCTTTTGCTGTCCGCAAAGCTGTCGTAAAGAACCGTCCCGTCCGTCCCAATCCAGGTAATCCGGTTGACGCTTCCGCCGTCTCCCCTGCTGGAGAGATGCTTCAGATATTCAGCGCCGGAGCTCTCCACAGCCGCTGAAAGATAGCGCACCTCCGTGGCGACCTCCTTCTTCATCTGGCTCTGAAGATCGCGGCAGAACAGCCAGGTTGTCACCAGCACGCCCGCCGCCATGGAAAACAGCGCCATCAGGCACATGCTCCAGAATATTTTCCGCTTCATCCGATTTCCTCCATCTTGTAGCCGACGCCGCGGATGGTCTCGATATAATTGCCCGCCACACCCAGCTTCTGGCGCAGGGTGCGGATATGGACGTCCACAGTCCTCGTCTCTCCGTCAAAATCATAGCCCCAGATCTTCGATAAAAGCTGGTCTCTGGTCAGCACAATGCCCTCGTTGTCCATCAGGTAACAGAGAAGCTCAAATTCCTTAAAGGTCAGCGTCACCGGACTGCCGTTGACCTTCACCGTGTGCTTTCCCACATCCACCTGAATCGGTCCCACCTGGTAAAAACCGCCCTTTTTCTCCGGCTCTGTCCGGCGCAGCAGCGCCTTCACCCGGCTGACCAGCTCCATCATGCCGAAGGGCTTGGGAATATAGTCGTCCGCGCCGCTGTCAAGCCCTACCACCTTATCGTACTCGGTTCCCTTCGCCGTCAGCATGATCACCGGAAGCTTCGCCGTAGCCGGCGTCTCCCTCAGCCGTCTCAGAATGGACAGGCCGTCCTCATCCGGCAGCATAATGTCAAGAAGCGCCAGAGACGGCAGCTCCCTTTCCATCTCTCTCCAGAAGTCCGAAGCGCAGGAAAATCCCTTCGCCGCAAAGCCTGTGGTCTGCAGCGTGTAGATCACCAGCTCCCGGATGCTGTCATCATCCTCTACAAGATATATCATTCCGTTCTCCTTTACTCAAAATGAGTTCCCGTTATGGAAAATTCCACCCACTCCGCAATGTTGGTGGCGTGGTCGCCGATCCGCTCAAAATACTTGGCGATCATCAGCATATCGATGCAGAACTCTCCCATCTCCTCGTCCGCGCTTCCGCTTCCAAGGAGCGCGATCAGCTCCTGCTTCACCTTTCCGAACAGGTCATCCACCACGTCATCGTAGAGAATCACCTCTTTGGCAATGTTTAAATCCTTCTTCACATAGGAATCAATGCTCTGGGTCACCATCCTCATGGTGGCCTCCGCCATATCCCGGATATGGAGCTTACTGTCAAGAAGGCCTTCATGGCTCTTGATAAAGCTGCATATCTCCGCAATATCCGACGCCTGGTCGCCGATCCGCTCCATGTCGGAAATCATTTTCAGCGCGGAGGATACCTGCCGCAGATCTCTGGCCACAGGTTGCTGCTGCAAAAGCAGCCTCATGCACAGATTCTCAATATCCCGCTCCTTCTGGTCGATCTCCCGGTCGGTTCTGTACACATCCCCGGAATAGTCCCCCTCTCCCATCAGGGTTCTGGAGGCATAGGAAATCGCGTCCTCGCAAAGGGCTCCCATGCGGATCAGCTCCACATTCAGCAGCTCCAGCTGCTCATCGAAATGGTTTCTCATATCAGCCAAACCTCCCCGTAATGTAATCCTCTGTCTTCTTGTTCTTCGGCATGGAGAAGATCTGCTCCGTATCCCCGAACTCTATCACCTCTCCCAGAAGGAAAAATGCCGTTTTGTCGGAAATACGCGCCGCCTGCTGCATATTGTGCGTTACCATGACAATAGTATAGTCTTTTTTCAGCTCCACAGCAAGATCTTCTATCTTTGAGGTGGAAATGGGATCCAGCGCCGAGGTGGGCTCATCCATCAAAAGCACCTCCGGCTGCACCGCCAGCGCACGGGCAATGCAGAGCCTCTGCTGCTGTCCTCCGGAAAGGCCCAGGGCGCTTTTTTTCAGCCGGTCCTTTAGCTCATCCCAGATCGCCGCGTCCCGCAAAGACCTCTCCACAATATCGTCCAGCTGCACCTTGGAACGGATTCCATGGGTTCTGGGACCAAAGGCGATGTTGTCGTAAACGCTCATGGGAAACGGATTCGGCTTCTGGAACACCATACCCACCCGCTTTCTGAGCAGATTAATATCCATATCCCCGTAAATATCCTCGCCGTCCAGCAGGATGCTTCCGGTGATTTTACAGCCCTCCACCAGATCATTCATCCTGTTTAAGGACTTTAACAGCGTGGATTTTCCACAGCCGGACGGCCCGATAAAGGCGGTGATTTCATTTGCCTGAATATTTAAATTGATTCCCTTTAAGGCCTTGAAATCGCCGTAATATAATTCCATGTCTCTGATTGTAAGCTTATCCATAAATCTCTTTTTCCTGACCTTTCTGGTTTACTTGTTTTTACCGGCCACCTTCTTCGCAATCACGCCGGAAACAGCGTTGATGCAGACAACGATTGCCAGGAGCACAACGGCCGTGGCGTAGGACTGGTTCGTGTAAAGCCCCTCGTTTGTCAGCACATACATATGCACTGCCAGGGTTCGTCCGGAGCCGAATAAATTATCCGGAATACCGGCCACCGTTCCCGCCGTGTACATCAGCGCCGCCGTCTCTCCCACAATACGCCCTACCGCCAGGATGACTCCGGCCAGAATTCCCGGCACCGCCGACGGCAGCACAATCCGGAACACGGTCCGCAGCCGCCCGGCGCCAAGGCCGAAGCTTCCCTCCCGGTAGGAGTCCGGAACCGATTTTAACGCCTCCTCCGTGGTCCTCATAATCAGCGGCAGAATCATAATCGCCAGGGTCATGGCGCCGCCCAGGATGGTGTAGGACCAGCCGAAGGTTACCGCAAACAGCAAAAATCCAAACAGGCCGTACACGATGGACGGAATGCCGGACAGAGTTTCCGCCGTCACCCGCACAAGGGATACCAGCTTATTGCCCCGCCTTGCGTACTCCACCAGATAGATCGCCGCGAAGATTCCCAAGGGGCCCGCAATCAGCAGGGACAGCGCCGTCATGATAACCGTGTTGATTAACGCCGGCATCAGAGAAACATTTTCGCTGTTGTACTCCCAGGCAAACAAGGAAGGGGTTAAATAGGGAATGCCCTTCACCAGAATATAGGCGATCAGAAACAGCAGGGTCAGCACCGTAAGCAGCGCCGACAAGCTGACCAGCACAAGCAGAATCAGAGACAGCGGGCTTCTTTTATAGGATTTCAGTCTCTGGGGCCAGGTCTGCCGGTTAATGGCCTGTACTTCCATATATTTTTCCTCCATAATCGTTTCCATTACGCATCCGCCTTTCTGCTTAGGATGGAAAATGACAGGTTAATCATCAGGATAAAAACAAACAGCACAACCGCCGTGGCAATCAGCGCTTCCCGGTGCAGATCCGTGGCGTAGCCCATTTCCAGAACAATGTTGGCGGTCATGGTGCGGACTCCCTCAAAAAGTCCCTTTGGCATACGCGCCTGATTGCCCGCCACCATAATCACCGCCATGGTCTCGCCGATGGCACGTCCCACGCCCAGGATTACCCCGGCTAAAATACCGGATCTGGCCGCCGGCAGGGTGGCGAAAAACACGCTCCGCTCATGGCTTGCACCAAGAGCCAGCGCCCCCTCATAGTAGCTGGACGGCACCGCGTTGATCGCCGACTCGGACACGCCGATGATGGTTGGCAGAATCATAATGCCAAGAAGCACCGACGCCGTAGCAATATTTTTTCCGCTTCCTCCAAACAGGAAGGACATCGCCGGCACGATCACCACCATGCCGAAAAAGCCATACACAACAGAGGGAATACCGGCCAGCAGATCAATCGCCGGCTTTACCACCTTATAAATCCGCTTCGGACAGAATTTTGACATAAATACCGCCGTCAGAATCCCGATGGGCACGCCCACCACGATGGCTCCCGCCGTCACATAAATGCTGCCCAGAATCATCGGCAGAATGCCGTAAATATCGTTGCCCGGCTTCCATTTTTCTCCCAGCAGGAAATCAAACACGCCGATTTTCCCAATGGCCGGGATGCCGTTCGCAAACAAAAACAGGCAGATCATCGCCACCGCCAGAACCGAAGCGCAGGCGGAAACCAGAAATACAATCCTCATAGCTTGTTCTTTTACATTTTTCATGGTTTTCAACTCCCGAATATCCTGCTTTGGGCGGCCCGCCGCCGAGCCGCCCAACCAATCCGCAGATTCTCTGCTGTCCGCTTTGTTATTTCACATCCTCCCAGTCGGTTACTTCGCCGGTGAAGATTGCCTTCACATTATCACTGGTTAAATCCGTAACCGGGCTGTCGTTGTTTACGATCACCGCGATGCCGTCCATGGCGATTACTGTTGCCTTCACGCCAGCTTCCGTCTCGCTGTCCTTTAACTCTCTGGATGCCATGCCGATATCGCACACACCCTCAATTGCGGAGGTTACGCCGGTAGTCGAGTCAGACTGCTGCACCTCGATGGTCACATCCGGATTCAGCGCCACATAAGCCTCTTTCAGCTTCTCCATAACCGGAGTTACCGAAGAAGAACCTGCAACCACAACCTTGCCGGAAACTCCCGCCGCCTCGTAAGCGCCCTCATTTCCCTGGCTGATATAGCCGTTATCCTCAACAACCTTCTGTCCTTCCTCGCTCATGATGAACCGGATGAAATCAGAAGCGGCGTCGCTTAAGGAATCCGTGGTCACAATATTGAAGGGACGCGCGATCTTGTAAGCGCCGGACTTGATATTGTCCACAGTCGCCTCGCTGCCGTCAATCTTCACCGCCTTTACCGTATCATTTAAGGAGCCCAGGGAAATGTATCCGATGGCTTCCTTATTGCCTGCGATGGTGGTCATCATAACGGAGGTGCTGTTGGTGATTTCCGCGTCCTCGGTGGTCATATCCACCTTCTCGCCTGCATCATTTTTCTCCTCGATGCCGAACAGCTCAATGAACGCGCCTCTTGTGCCGGAGCCGTCCTCACGGGAAACTACGGTGATCGGGCCGGACGCCTGTCCTGCCGCCGGCGCCTCTGTCTCTGCGCTGGTGTCCTCTGCCGCAGTGGTTCCCCCGGTTGTCTGCTCTGCCTCCGATGCAGCTGCTGCGGTGGTCTCCGCTGTGCTGCCGCCTCCGCACGCTGTCAGGCTGACTGCCGCCAGCGCCATTGCCATAATTACTGCTGCTGTCTTTTTCATAATAAATCGCTCTCCTTTTTTGTACTGCTATTTTGAATTTACACTGCTTGCCAAAGCATCTTTTTGTTTCTTACAAGGGGTATTGTAAAATCCCTGTGTAAAATCTGAAAGGAGAGGTATGTAAAATGTGGGTAAAGTTTTTATGGGATAAAATGCAAACAGGCAGGACTTTACATGTTATGTAAAATCCTGCCCTGTATCTATCATCTGTCTCAATTACGCTCCGCCTGCTTCCGCTTCTCCAGCTCCGCCTCATAAAGCCTCTCGTCCATGGGGAATGAGATCCGCCGCCCCGCCCAGGCAGACAGATAGGCTCCGTTGGTCAGAAGCACGGCGTTTAAGCCCTCCTCCCCCGGAGCAATAAGCGGCGCTCCATGATGAAGGTGATCGCTGAAGTTCCGGAACATGGCCACATAGGGGTTTGTCTCCTCCTCTAAGAGAACCGTTTCCGGGCTGTGGGCCGGACTTGCGTAAATCTCCGTGTTTTCCCGGTTAAAGGTGTCTGTGTCCACAGCATTTTTCTCAAACTCCAGACGCTTTCCGTCATGGATGGTCAGGCGGCCATTTGTTCCCCAGATCTCCAGGCGGTTGACTCCCGGATGCTCCCCGCTGGCGCTGATCATCGTTCCACGGAAGGCCGGGGCCTGACCGTTCTTCTTATATAAGAAGCGCAGCTCCACGCTGTCGTCCACATCAAAATCATTGTACTTTCCAAAGTCAATGTCTGCGTCTACCGCCTCCGGCATACCAAACAGCCACTGCCAGATATCCAGATAGTGGTGGCACTGATTGATCAGAAGCCCGCCCTGCTCCCCGCTCCAGCTGCTGCGCCAGGGTGCGCTTTTGTGATAGGCCGGACTGCGGAACCAGTTGTTGCAGACCCAGACAGCTCTTGTCACATGGCCGAGAGTTCCCGCGCCCAGAAGCTCCTTCGCCTTCTTAAAGGCCGGAAGGGTCCGGTTGTTGAACATCACCGCAAACTCCGTATTCTCCTTTTTCGCCGCCAGAAGCTCCCTGACAGAGACAGCCGACGCCCCCAGAGGCTTTTCGCAGAACACATGCTTTCCGCAGGCAAAGGCTCTTTTTGCCGTCTCCACATGAGTGGAGTGAGGCGTCACAATCAGAACCGCGTCAAATTCCGCCTCATGGGCAAAGGTATCATCCATATCCTTATAAACAGAAGCCTCCGGGTACAGGCTGCGGATCTTCTGCTGTCCCGCCTCATTACGGCAGCAGATTCCTTTAAGGCTGAGGCCGGGAATCTGTCCCTCCCCGAGAATTGCCGCGTACTTCTGTCCCATACCGCCAAAACCGATCAATGCAATGCCAATATCCTTCACTGTCTCTTCTCCTTTTCCGGTAATCAAACGGCCGGCTGTTTTCCTGTCCAGCCGGCCAAAAGGTATTCTTATCGTTTACTCATACAGCGGGTACTTCTCGCAGAGCTTCGTCACCTCGCCCCGGATATAATCCGCCTTGTTGTCGAAATCTGTAGCAGCCAGCCAGATGCACTCGGCGATCTTTGCCATATCCTCCTCCTTCAGCCCGCGGGAGGTAACAGCAGGTGTGCCGATGCGTACGCCGGAGGTCACAAACGGGCTTCGCGGATCGTTGGGCACCGTGTTCTTGTTCAGGGTGATATACACCTCGTCGCAGCGTCTCTGCAGCTCCTTGCCGCTTACGTCCAGACCGCTTAAATCCACCAGCATCAGATGGTTGTCAGTACCGCCGGATACCAGCTTAAAGCCCTGGTTCACCAGAGCCTCAGCCAGCGCCTTCGCGTTCTTCCTGATCTGCGCCTGATACTCCTTAAACTCCGGCTTCAGAGCCTCGCCCAGACAGATTGCCTTCGCCGCAATCACATGCTCCAGAGGGCCGCCCTGGGTTCCCGGGAAAATGGCCTTGTTAAAGTTAAACTTATCCGCAGCCGCCTGGTTCGCCAGAATCATACCGCCTCTGGGTCCGCGCAGCGTCTTGTGGGTGGTTGTGGTCACCACATCCGCGTAGGGGATGGGGCTGGGATGCTCGCCTGCCGCCACCAGGCCCGCAATATGAGCCATATCCACCATCAGATACGCGCCCACCTTATCCGCAATCTCGCGGAAGCGCTTAAAGTCGATGGTCCGCGCATAGGCGCTGGCGCCGGCCAGAATCATCTTCGGCTTGCTCTCCAGAGCCAGACGCTCCACCTCATCGTAATCGATGTACCCCTGGTCATTGACGCCGTAGGGCACAATATGGAAATACATGCCGGAAAAGTTCACAGGGCTTCCATGGGACAGATGGCCGCCATGATCCAGGCTCATGCTGAGCACCGTGTCGCCGGGCTTTAACATAGCCACAAACACCGCCATATTGGCCTGCGCGCCGGAATGAGGCTGTACGTTGGCGTAATCACAGCCAAACAGCTTCTTCGCCCGCTCGATGGCCAGCGTCTCAACCACGTCCACGCACTCGCAGCCGCCGTAGTACCGCTTGCCGGAATACCCTTCCGCGTACTTGTTGGTCAGCACCGTGCCCATCGCCATCATAACCGGCTCCGATACAATGTTCTCTGACGCGATCAGCTCCAGATTCCGTCTCTGGCGCGCCGCCTCTGCCTCAATGGCCTGTCCTACCTCCGGATCATAGTCCGTGATAAACCTCATTACCTCATTAACCATGGCTGTACTCCTTTTCTCTCTGCATAATTTCCATAGAAATTCTGTGAATATTTTTCATTATAGTATAGAGAAGGAACCGGTGTCAAGCCGTTAATCCGTCCCGCCGTCCTGTCCGGCCGGCGGATTGTAACTGTTCAGGACGATGCATCTTTAAAGCCGTCCGCAGGCCACCAGCGGATCCCCCGCCTGGACTCCAAGGAATACCGTTTCATACAAAATCACGCCGTCCCACCGGGCGCGCACCCGCTGAATAACCGTTCCATTTTCATCCCGCAGCTCTCCCAGCAAAGCGCCCTCCCGGACACGGTCTCCGGCCTTTCCATGGACGTACCACCAGCCTGCCGCTTCTGCCTCCTCGTAGACCGCCTCCCGGATATCCGTCTGCGGTGCGCCGGACTGGAAAATACCGCGCTCTGGCTGGCAAAGGCCGCGTTCCGGACGGCAAAGGCCATGACCGGACGGCTTTAAAATCCCCAGCGCTTCCATGGCCTGCCGGATGTTTTCCAGGTCGGCGTGAACCTCTTCTTCCGTCCACAGCCCCCGGCAGCCCCGCTCCAGAAGCAGTCCCGGAATCCCCTCCTTCGCCGCTCTGCTGTAAAGCCCGTTATCGGCCCTGGACGCCACCCGCAGAGGCACTGACATTTTTTCCGCCACAGAAACAGCCGTTTCCTCCACCAGCTGCCCGGCTGCCGCCGGATAAAAAACCAGCGGCGTCAGATCCTCATTTGCATCTCCGCCGTGCAGATCCAGAAGAAAATCTGTATCCGGATATATTTCCCTGACGACAGCCGCGGCCAGCCGCTCCGTGCTGCTGCCCTGCTCCGTTCCCGGAAATACCCGGTTTAAGTTTTTCCCGTCCTCCGGCATGATCTGCCGTCTTCCCTGGAAGAAGCCGGAAGGATTTAAAAGCGGCAGAAGCACGACGGTTCCATGCATCTTCTGTGGGTCAAGCAGCCGGTAAAGCTCCGCGGCTGCCCGGATTCCCACATACTCGCAGCCGTGCATTCCGGCAGTAATCACCAGCTGCTTTCCCGGGTATGCTCCCCGGATGACCTGAACCTTTACCTGCTCAAAGCCCTGCAGCGCCATCTGCTTTTTTTCTCCCGGCCGGATCATTCCATCGTCAATCCTCATGCTGTCTCCTCCGCGTCGTAAGTAATAATGGCTTTCAAAAGCTTTTTCGCGTACTCATCCTTCGTCTCCGCCAGCCGTTCCACCGGAAGATGCTCCGTCACTCTTCCCTTGTACAAAAACAGCACCTCGTCGCACAGATAGGTAACGGAGGTCAGGTCATGGGTAATGAACACGTAGGTCAGCTTAAGCTTCTCCTTCAGCTCCTGCAAAAGATCCATAATCTGCACCTGCGTGTGGGCGTCCAGAGAGGAAATGGCCTCGTCAAAAAGAATCACCTCCGGCTCGCAGGCCACTGCCCTGGCAATACACACCCGCTGCAGCTGGCCGCCGGAAAGCTCATGGGGGAACCGTTTCAAATAAGAGCTGTCAAGCCCCACCTGCTCCAGAAGCTGCTCAAGCCGCTCCTGAATCCGCTCCGTCTTTCCGTTTTTCCGTTCTGCCGCCCGGATTCCCTCCATCAGCACGTCCTGCACCCGGAACCTGGGATTGGCCGAGGTGGTATAATCCTGGAACACCACGCTCAGCTTGTTCCGCAGCAGCTTCTTCCCCTGTTTGGAGCCGTACACAGACAGCCCGTCCACCGTAACCTCTCCCTGATCCGGCTTTAAAAGCCCGCAGAGCACGCGGCCCAGGGTGGATTTTCCGCTGCCTGACTCCCCCAGGATTCCAAGGCACTGCCCCTCCGGAATCCGGAGGCTGATGTCCTTCAGCACAGGAACTCTCGTTACGCCGAATATTTTCTCCTGCCGTTCGCTCCGAAAGCTGACGTTTATATGGCTTAATTCAATCATACCGCACCTCCCAGCACCCTTTGGTAGCGCTCCATCACCGCGTTTCTTTTTTCAATCAGAAGCCGTGTATAGTCATCCTGCGCATGATGAAGAATATGGTTAAAATCACCCTGGTCCACAATTTCTCCCTGATTCATCACCACAACCCGGTCTGCCACTCTGGAAATGGCGCCCAGATCATGGGTAATAAAAATCATCGCCGTCTGATGGCGGTTCTTAATCTCCAGAAACGCCTCCAGAATCTCCTGCTGGGTGATGGCATCGATGGCCGTCGTCGGCTCGTCTGCAATCAGAAGCTTCGGCTTTAGCGCAACCGCCAGACCGATCATAATACGCTGAAGCATACCGCCCGACAGCTGATGGGGATATTTTTCCAGCACCTCCTCAGCGCCGCGGATATGCATCCGGTCCAGAATTTCCAGGGACTGCCTGCGGATCTCATTTTTATCCCAGTCCGTATGAGTGGCAAAGGTTTCCGCCATCTGATTTCCGATCCGGTACAGCGGATCAAAGCAGGTCATGGGATTTTGCAGAACCATGGTGATTTCCTTTCCGCGAAGCCCCCTCAGTCCCTCCTTTGATTCCTGCAGCAAATCCTTTTCTTCAAACCAGGCCTGGCCGGACACGTGAAACTGCCGGTCCAGAAGTCCCAGCACCGCCTTCACCGTCATGCTCTTTCCACTTCCAGATTCTCCGAGAATTCCAAGACACTCTCCCGGATACACCTGAAAATCCGAGTCCTTTACCAGTCTGCGCAGGCCGCCCTTTCCGGAAAGCTCCACGCAGAGATGTTCCACTTTTAACACAGGTTTCATTTGACAGCCTCCTTCGGATCCAGCACGTCCCGCAGCGCGTCTCCCATCAGGTTAAACGCGGAAACCAGCACCACAATGGCAATGCCGGGGATCAGCATCTGAGACGGATTGCTGGTCAGTACATTTTTCGCCTCGTTGAGCATGGCTCCCCACTCCGGCGTGGGCGCCTGCACTCCCAGTCCCAGAAACGACAGGGTGGAAATGTTGATAATGGCCCAGCCCACATCCAGGGAGGACAAAACCGCCAGATCCGCCGCTATGGACGGGATCAGGTGGCGCACCAGGATAAACCGCTCCGGCGTTCCGATGCATCTGGAGAACCGGACAAAGTTGCAGTCCCGGTACTGCATAACGCCTGTCCGGATCATACGGGCGTACCAGGCCCACTTGATGAATACGTTTGCCAGGATCACGTTCTGCACATTGATTCCCAGCAGCGCAACCACCGCGAACACCATTACCTGGCTTGGGAATGACAGCATCACATCCACCACCCGCATAATGATCTCCTCCAGGATTCCGCGGAAATATCCTGCCAGAAGTCCCATGAGGGCGCCCAGTCCGATGGTTCCCAGCATGGTCAGAACCGCCAGGCCAAGCGTCGGGCGGATCCCGTACAGCATACGGGAAAGAAGGCAGCGGCCCAGATTATCTGTTCCAAAGGGATACTGCAGGCTGGGAGACGCAAACTTGTTGATAATATCCGTTTTATAGGGATCATTCGGCGCAATGAGCGGAGCAAAAATACCAAGAAGCGCCACAAACAGCACCAGCGCCACGGTGCCCACCGCCGTCTTGTTTTTCAAAAACCGATGCAGCATTACGCACTCTCCTTTCTCATACGCGGATCGGATACGGTCTGCAGAATATCAAACAGCAGGTTAAATACCACAAACAGCACGCCGATCAAAAGCACATAGGTCTGAATGACCGGATAATCTCTGTTGAAAATAGAGCTGATGCAGAGCGTTCCCAGCCCCGGCCAGGCAAATACGTTCTCCACCACGATGGTACCGGAAATCAGCTGCGGAATGCTCATACCGATGGCCACAATACAGGTGTGCATGGAATTTTTCAGAATATGCTTTACCAGAATATTTTTCTGGGGAAGTCCGCGCACATTGGCATACAGCACATAATCCTGCTTCATGTTTTCCAGCATGTTGTTGCGGATCAGGCGGATATATGTGGATATGTAGCTGAGAGAAACGGTGAAGGCCGGCAGAATCATATGCTTCCAGCCGCCGTTTCCGCTGGTGGGCAGAAGATCCAGCTTAATGGCCACCAGCCACATCAGCAGCAGCCCCACCCAGTACGGCGGCATGGCTGTGGTCACAAACACGATCCCTCTCATAACCCGGTCAAACCAGCCGTCCTTATACACGGCGCAGAGAAAACCGATGGGAATGCTCAGAAGAATCACCATCACCAGAGACGCCCCGGCCAGCTGCAGCGTGGCCGGCAGGCACCGGGCCAGCTCCCCCGCCACGGTACGGGATGGATTTACATAGCTTATACCGAAATCTCCCCGGATACAGTTTAAAAGCCAGGTGCCATAACGAACCAGATAGGGCTTGTCAAGCCCCAGTTCCGCCTCCACCTCCGCGATGGCCTCCTCGGTGATGATCGGAACCTGCCGCACGCGGAGCGCCACCTCCGCCGGATTGGACGGAATCAGATTAATAAACACAAAGCATACAAAGGAAATCACCAGCAGCAGCGGGATTGCCGTCAGAATGCGCTTGATTACATATTGTTTCACAGCCATGCTCCCTTCTGTCTTTACTGAAAAGAGCCGCCCGCATACGCAGACGGCCCCAAACATTCAACTAAAATGATAAATCCTCAAAAGGCACCTCATACTGTGTCTGCATGAAATGGAAGCCCTTTAAATCAGAGCGGTAAATCGCCTTGTTGCACTCATAGGTCAGCGGAATGTATACCGCGTCCTCGTGAAGCCTGGTCAGCACAAAGGTGTAAAGCTCCTGACGCTCAGCCTCATCGGTGGACACAAGAATGTCCGTGATGGCCTGGTCGATCTCTGCTTTATCCTCAAGTCCCTGCTGGGCCGCGTAATCTCCGTACACCGGAGCTCTCATAGCCGCCAGAGAGGACTGCGGGTCATAGGGCATTCCCCAGCAGATGTTGAATACCATATCGAAGTCTCCAGCCTTCATTCTGTCACGGTAGGACTGCTCCTCCTCTCCATGGATGGAAAGCTGGATGCCGATCTGTCCATACTCGCTCTGCAGATACTCCGCAATGGATTTCTCCGTCACACTGTCGCTGTTGTACAGAAGCTCCAGATTCATCTTCTGGCCGTTCTTTTCCAGAATGCCGTCGCTTCCCTTCGTCCAGCCAGCGTCAGCCAGAAGCTTCTCCGCCTGAGCCACATCGTATGCGTAAGGCTCTAAATCAATATCACAGTAGGGAACTGTTTTCGCAAACAGCGTATCCGCCGGCTGCTCCAGTCCGTAGAAGATTCCGTCGGAAATCGCCTGCTTGTTGGTCGCGTGCTGGATGGCCTGACGCACCTCCTTTTCCGCCAGCAGCCCGTTGGCTGTGTTTAAAACAATCTGTCTGGTGGAGGTGGGATCGGAAAGCTCTACCGTAAAGCCCTCCTTGTCCTTGTACTGGTTAATAGCGTCCGCATCGATCATGTTCTTTCCGAAAATCAGGTCGATTTCGCCCTTTTCCAGAGCAAGAATTCTCGTCTGGTTATCCGGAATTACCTTTACAGTGATGGTCTTGATGGCCGGCTCGCCGCCCCAGTAATTCTCATTCGCCTTGAAAACGGCGTATTCGTCGGTAACAACCTCATCCAGCACATAGGGGCCGGTTCCGATAAACTCATTGACGCCGTCCTTCGTGCTTCCGTCCTTCATCGCCTTCGGAGAAATCATGGCGAAGGGTCTTGTTACGCCAAGCTCAGTCAGCAGCGGATAATACGGCTCTGACAGCTCGATCACAAAGGTATTCTCATCTGGAGCGTCCACGCCGACCAGCAGGTTCATCATCTCCAGCCAGGTGTGACGGTCCTTGTTCTCCAGGATTGCGTCAAAGTTTGCCTTAATGGCATATGCGTCGCATACCTCTCCGTCCGAAAACTTCACGCCGGGACGGATATGGAAGGTATAGGTCTTTCCATCCTCGCTGATGTCCCAGGTCTCCGCCAGACAGCCCTCATAGCCGTCCTCCGTGATATTCACCAGAGTTTCAAACAGCATTTCCTGGGCATACATCTCTCCTGCATATAAATGCGGGTTCAGGTCACGGATATCACGGTAGTTTACAAAAACCAGGTCATCCTTTGCAGCGCTTCCCTCTCCCTCAGCCGCAGTCTGCCCACTGTCCGCCGTGCTTCCAGCCGTATCAGCTGCTCCTCCGCAGCCAGCCAGCAGGAAGGTACAAAGCGCGCCGGCCAGCAGCACGCCACTCCATCTTTTTCTCATAATCCTCTTGTCCTCCTCATTTTGTATGGGGTTGTTTTCAGTCGCAAGGATCAGCATATCATGGTTAGCGCAAGCTTACTACCCAGCATTTTATTATGGCCGGATATAACAAATCGTTATACCTCCGCCATGTTCTTCCAGTTGGTATTTTTTATCAGATTCTCTGTTTTTACAGCATTTTTTTGAATTCTTCTATGAACCAGACTGCCGCCTCGCTCAAGTTCTGATGTTCCAATTTAATATATCCGATCACAAGGAACGGCTCGCAGTCCCGGATCCGCAGGGCCTTGATCGGGTACTGCTCGTACTGCGGATACAGAAAATTAATGCCCAGGCTGCACAAATCCGTGCTGGTCAGGAGCCGGATGGTCACATGATCGCTGTTGCTGTACATCGCATAGCGGAGCTGCTGGGTGCTGACCGCCCCCAGAGAAACCTGCTCCAGATGATGGTCCATGGAAAAATAATCCCTCACGCCCCGGATAAACTTCACATTGGGCAGCTCGTCAAAGCCAATGCTGTCCTCATGATACCAGGGACTGTTCGGCCCCACATAAACGCAGGCCTCCTTCACATCCATAGGCTCAAATACAAGCCGCTTGTGCCCCAGAATGTGCTGGAAGGACTTGATCTGCTTCTCGGCAATATAAACGATTCCCACCTCTGAAATGCCGGACGCCACCCAGTCGCTGACCTCCTCCACGCTGCCCTCCTGGTGCTCAACCACGTAGCCGCGCCCGCTCCAGGTCTTGTAAAAATCCGCCAGCAGCCCGGCCACCATATTGCTCGGATAGGTGGCCAGCAGAAATTTCTTTCCGGAATTTCTGTCCGCCATGGAGTTGATCACCGATACGTTTTTCAAAATCGCCTGGGCATATTCCCGGACGGTTTCCCCGTAAGGCGTAATCTTAAGTCCCCGGCTGGTTCTCTCAAACAGACTTCGCCCCAGTTCCTGCTCCAGCGCCGAAATCACCTTGCTTACGTTAGGCTGCGAGGTGTACAGGCACTCCGCCGCCCGGTTAAAGCTCCCCTTCTCACATGCAACCAGGAAATACTCCAGCTGCCTGAATTCCATATCTGCCTCCTTATCGTTCTGCGTTCACATGATCGTTCTGTGCCCGTGCTGTTGTTCCTTATCCGTGTGCCAGGCTGCCGTCAGTCGTGAAGCTTATACTCCCGCACCACGATCTGCAGGGCTCTGCGCCCGTTATACTCGTTGATGTCCGGATAATATACCACGTCCATCTGACGCTTTGCTCCCAGCTCCTCCAGAAACCGGTCTCCCTCCGCAAACAGCATGGCGTCCATGGGAAGCCCGCGCTCCGTGACCAGGGAAAGCTTAACGGCGTTTCTGTTTTTTCCGAGAACCCGGACGCTGCGGATCCGGAGATTTTTCTGGGCGAACTGTGGCTTTTCATTGCCCTGTCCGAAGGGCTCCAGCCGTTTTAATTCCTCCACCAGACTCTCGGATATATATTCCAGCGGCATGGCGGCGTCAATCCAGACCTTGCGGATAAAATCCTCCGGCTTTAAGCCTGCCTGCTCGTTTAAGCGCCGGCGGAATTCCTCTATATCCTCCTCCCGCAGGGAAAAGCCTGCCGCCATGGGATGGCCTCCGAACTTTAAAAGCAGATCCTGAACGCCGCAGAGCCCCCTGTACATATGATACGCCTCGATGGAACGGCCAGAGCCCTTGACCAGATGCTCCTCTGTGCCGTCCTCCCCGCCTCCCCGGGTCAGCACAAGAGCCGGCTTGTCCCAGGCCTCCCGCACCCTGCCGGCGATAATTCCGGCCAGGGATTCGTGACAGTCCGGCAGGTATACCACCAGCACCGAATCGCCGGCATAATGCTCCTCCACCTGGGCCAGCGCCTCATCCACGCCCTTCTGGGTCATGTCCTTGCGCTCCTCATTCAGCGCCTGCAGCTCCCCGGCCATCGCCCCTGCCCGCGCCGGATCCCCGCACAGAAGCAGCTCCAGAGCCAGCTGCGCCGTCCTCAGCCGGCCGCTGGCATTCAAACAGGGGCCGATCACAAAGCCGATGTGATACGCGCTTAAGCTTCCGATGTCCAGACCGCAGGCCTCCACCAGCGCCCTCAGCCCCGGACTCTCTGTAAACGGCATATGGCGCAGCCCCCAGCGGACTATAATCCGGTTCTCATCCTGGAGCCGCATCACGTCTCCCACCGTGGCAATGGCCGCAAACTCCAGCATATTCTCCCACTCCTGCCGGTCGATGCCAAAGTTCTCATACAGCACCTGCACCAGCTTATAGGCCACCACGCCGCCGCAGATGTCCGGAAACGGATAGCTGCAGCCATCCTGCTTCGGGTTCACCACCACATCCGCAGGCGGCAGCTTTTCTCCGCCGTTCTCGTCCCGGACCACCTCATGATGATCCGTCACCACCACCGTCATCCCCAGCTCCTTCGCCAGAGCGATCTGCTCCAGGGCCGCAATGCCATTATCGCAGGTGACTATGGTATCCACTCCCTCAGCCGCCGCCCGGCTGATAATCGCTTCGTTGATGCCGTAGCCGTCCTTAATCCGTTCCGGAATCTGGTAGTCCACCTGACCGCCGCACCGGGAAATTCCCCGGTACAAAAGATAGGTCGAGCAGACGCCGTCAATATCATAGTCCCCTACGATCCGGATTCTGGCTCCCGACCGGATCTTCTCCCCGATCAGCTCTGCCGCCTGGTCCATCCCCTTTAACAAATGAGGGCTGTACAGCTCCTGCAGCGTGCCGTTTAAGTAACGGTCAACGGCCTGCTCCCCCGTCACGTCTCTGTTTCTGATAATTCTGGCTGTCACCGGGCTGATATGAAACCGCCTGGCCAGTCCGTCAAAATCCGCCCGCTTTGTCTGCAGCATCCAGCAGGCTGCGGCCGCCTTGTTTGTCCTGTTCATGCTTTTGTCCTGTCCTCTGCGTCTTTTCGGCCATTATAGCATAAAGCGGTAAATTATACCACGTCGGACAAGATTTTCTTGCCCCGCTGCCCCGGCTGCGCTATAATGATTAATAATTATTCAGAGCGGAGCGAAAAGAAAACAGTCCCCTCTGAAACAAGATCTACATCTGCAAGGAGAATCTGCTATGAGCAATGAGAATCATACATCCGCAAAATCTGCCGATTCAGGGAATTTCCTGATGCAGGGCAGTATCCTGGCCATGGCCGGGATTCTGGTGAGGCTGATCGGCCTTTTTTATAAGGTTCCCATGACCAGGATCATGGGCCGCGAGGGCATCGGTTACTACAATACCGCCTATGAGATTTACAACATCGGTCTGATTTTGTCCTCCTACAGCCTGCCGCTGGCCATTTCCAAGCTGATTGCAGCCCGGCGGGTCCGCGGCCGTTTCCAGGACGCCAGACGCGTGTACCTCTGCGGCATGGCCTTCGGCGTTGCCGTGGGAGCTGTCATGACCGCGGTGCTGCTGTTTGGCTCCTCCTGGATCACAGAGCATATTTTCAGAAGCCCCGGAAGCGCCCTGCCGCTGGCCGTCATGGCCCCCACAGTCCTTGTGTTTTCCGTAATGGGCATTATGCGCGGATATTTTCAGGGCTTCGGCAATATGATTCCCACATCCGTTTCCCAGGTCATCGAACAGATCATCCACGCTGCCGTGAGCATTACGGCCTCTTACCTGTTCCTGCGCTGGTTCGCCGATACGGCAAATCCGGCCTCCTACAGCGCCGCCGGCGGCACCCTGGGCACTCTGACCGGCGCTCTGGCAGCCCTTATCTTTCTTTCCTGCCAGATGCTGCGCCACAGAAAAAAACAGGCCGCCCTGTACCGGCAGCCGCAGACGGTTTCCACAGAGACGTGGAAGCAGGTGTTTTTTGCCCTGCTGCTGACTCTGACCCCGATTATCCTGAGCCAGTTTGTCTATCAGCTGAGCGGCACCGTGGACAACTCCCTGTTCGGTCAGATCATGGACGGCAAGGGACTCTCCGAAAAAGAACGGATGTCCCTCCTCGGAGTATACGGCGGCGAATACCGGCTGCTGACCAATGTTCCCGTGGCCATCGCCTCCTCCCTGGGCACCTCCATGATCCCCAGCATTGTGGCGTCGAAGACGAGCCGGGATGGTGCGGCAGTCCAGCACAAAATCAGACTGACCGTCAAATTCAACATGCTGATCGCCATTCCCTGCGCTGCCGGCATGTGCGTGCTTGCAGGCCCCATTATGCGGCTGATCTTCGGCGACAGCTCAGATCTGGCAAGAAACCTTTTAACCATCGGTGCGCCGGCAGTGATCTTCTTCTCCCTGTCCACCGTCACCAACGCCGTGCTTCAGGGCATTGACCTGATGCGCAAGTCCGTCACCCACTCGGCCATTTCCCTGGCCATCCATACGGTTTTCGTCTATGTGATGCTGCAGCACCTTAACATGGGCGTCTACGGCCTGGTAATCGGCAATGTTACCTTCGCCCTGGTTGTCTGCGTGCTGAACTGGTTCGCCATCGGCAGGGCATTAAGGTATCATCAGGAGGTGAAAACCACCTTCCTGCTGCCCCTTTTCTCCGCTGCGGTGATGGGCGCTGCCGCTCTGGCGGTTTACGCCGGGATCACCGCCCTGACAGGCCGTTACCAGCTTGGCATTCTGGTAAGTGTTCCGCTGGCCATGGTTGTTTACGGCGTCCTGATTATCCGCACAGGGGCCGTTACGGAGGAGGAGCTTCCGGACATGCCCTTCGGCATGCGGCTGCTGCGGCTGTGCAGGAGGCTTCGGCTGCTGCCGTAGGCTGCGGGCTGCTGCCAGGAACTTCAGCTGCTTTTGCAGGCCGCGGCCGTCTGCGGACACGCACAAAAACCGGCTGCCTTACGGGATATCACCCGCAGGCAGCCGGTTTTTGTCTCCATTATGCTTTATTCCATCGCATTTTTGTTCTGCTATTCTCCGACGCCAGGATTCGTCCTCATAGTCTCGTTCAGCTTCGCCACAGAAACGCCGCCCATGGCTGCTTTCTTATCGCCGAACCGCATAACCTTGTTCTGCCCCTTTTTCTCCGGCTCCCATATCGGCAGTCCTGCTCCGTTGGGATTCCCGGTCTTTACAAAATTGGCAAAATATTCCACCATCATACCGGACAGCTCATAGTCCCATTCCGTAAACGGCCGCCAGCAGTTCTCCAGGCTGCCGAACTCGTACCAGAGATCAGAGGAATGCCATGCCCCCTTATCATCTCCCGGAAGCTGCCGGTCAAAGAAAAATGCATAGCTTGGACATTTTCCCTGATCTGCCTGAAGCCGCGCCCAGCCCTTCGCCATCCTGTAAACAATCGGCGGCACAATGTCCTCGCTGGTAGAGCCCATCAGGTAAGGAACCGCTCTCTGATCTCCCCTTTTCACCGTCTCGCTCTCCGGCTCTGTCAGAAACACTCCGTTTCTCACCGGGCCGCAATTCACCATGGAAAGAGGATTATCCCTGCACATGGCCTGAAATTCCGCAAACAGCTCCGCCAGCCCCACTGTCCGGAGCTCCGCCAGCGTGCTCACCGCCAGCCGTTTCATCAGCTCCTGCCAGAACAGATAGGTGTCCTCCGCCCTGGCCGTCGCGGCAAAATCCTTCGACACACCTCCGCCGCTCATCATAATCGCTCCGGCAAACATCCCCTTTGTCAGCGGCGACAGACACAGCCGCTGTACGCTCATAGCTCCGGCGGACTGACCCATAATGGTAATCCGCTCCGGATCTCCGCCAAAAGCGCTTATGTTATCCCGCACCCAGGAAAGGGCCGTCAGCTGATCCATACAGCCGTAATTTCCTGTAGCCCCTGCCTCCTCCTTAAGCTCCGGCAGGGAAAGAAACCCCAGAGGCCCCAGGCGGTAATTGATCGTCACCAGAATCACCCCCCGGCGGCAGTAAGCCGTTCCGTCAAAATGCTTTTCATGTCCGCAGCCGCCCTTGAAGCCGCCGCCATGGATATAAAACAGCACCGGCGCATGCCTGGCGTCCTCTGGCGCCCAGATGTTCAGAAACAAACAGTCCTCATCGTAGGTGTAGTGCTCCCCTTCCCGGAACTCATGATAGTAAAACGCCTTTTCCTGCATATCCGCTTCATTGTAAAAGGCCCGCGGCTGCCAGGAGCAGTTTCCAAAATGATCTGCCATGTAAACGCCGTCCCAGCCGGCCACCTGTTTCGGATACTCCCATCTTCCTGCCCGGGCATAGCGGATCCCTTTGTACACCGTAATGCCAGGCTCCTTCCCCTCTACCCCCTGAATCCAGCCGCAGGGAGTCAGCCGTTTTCTCTCCGTCATTCAGTCCTCACTTTCTTTTTCACCGCGTCAGTCATTTCTTCTGGCTGCCAGTTCCTGATACATCTGCTCCGTCTTCTTCTGATCCAGGTTAAAGATCAGGCCGATTCCGATCACCTCAAGAATGCCTGTAATTACCGGAATCGTGCACACGAGAACCCTGATATGCTGCACAACCTCCGGCGCCTGCACTACGCCGGTGCCGGACACATAGCCGATTGCGCCCAGGGAAAATGCCGCGATGGTGGAAGCCAGCGTAGATCCGATCTTACGGCTGAAGGTATAAATGGAATACATGGATCCATCGTTCCTCTTTCCGGTGATCCACTCGCCATAGTCCAGACAATCGGTCACCATCGCCCAGATCAGCATGATAAACACAGTCTGTCCCAGGCTTGCCGCCAGGTTCAGTCCGGCGTACACATACACGTTCTGAATCGGAACTATCAGCATGACCGCAAACAGCGCCAGACTGTATACGGATGAAATCAGAATAAGCTTTCGTTTGCCCCAGAGCTTCGTCAGCCGCGGAACCAGCGGGAAGCAGACCGCCATGGTCACAAGGGAGCCCATGCTCAAAATTGCCATGGCATCCGTGTTCTGATAGTACTCCTTGAAAATATAAGTACGAAGCTGGTTGTTTCCTGTAATATACAGAAGGCTCCCCACAGTGGCCACCATCACGCCGATCATGGGACGGTTTCTGAACACGCTCTTTAAAATATCGAGGTAATTGAATTTCTCCGCTCTGGCCGCAGACGATTTCTTCTCATCGTCTCGAATCCGCTCCGTACAGAAGCTCATCAGCAGCATATAGCAGATCAGGGAACCAATTCCGAAAACCACGGCCAGCAGGGTAAACCTGGATGCAACGGGGTTATTCTGCGCGTCAAAGCATAAAATCGGAACAAAGGACAACGCGCCTACGCCTACGATGGTTCCGCCGATGGAACGTGCTCTGGACAGCTTTGTACGCTCGACCGGATCATTTGTGATCACAGAAGCCATAGCTCCGTAAGGCATGGAGGTTCCTGTATAACTCATCCCATATAAAATATACACGAAAGCAACCCAGGCATGAAGGGCAAATCCGCCCAGATGAAATGCGCTCACGTCAAAAAAGCAGAGCACACCGGACAGTGCCAGCGGCAGCATAAATATTTTTACATAGGGTTTAAACTTATCCCCGCTTTTTCCAATCCGCCACCGGTCCGGAAAGGAACCAATAATCGGGTCGTTGATGGCGTCCCAAAGCCTGGATACCAGAAACAGAGATCCCATCCATTTGGCACTGATCCCCAATATGTAGGTACAGAAGGTCAGAAAATAGGCGTCCACGAATAAATTAACAAAGCTGCCCGCCATATCGCCGCAAGTGTAGCCGATCTCGTCACGAACACTAAACTTTTTCATGAATTACTTCTCCTTTAATTTTTGCTTGATTTCCCTCCGGAGGTTCGGTATAATCAGAATATCATATCAAATCAGCAATTATAATTGTTAATATCGCAACATATATTGCATTACTTGCATTTTTAGCTCACATTTCAAACGACATGACCAGTATTTACCATGTTTTTTTATATATTTCCCACAAAGGAGTTTTATGAGCAATCCATATCAGAACTTTCAGCTGAACGTCTCCGCAGAGATTCATCTGGATATTTCCCGGACCGCCGATGTGGTTCCCCTGCACAGCCATGGCTTTTATGAGATTCTTTTTGTTGCCGGAGGCGATGTCCAGTATCTGCTGGAGGACCGGCGTTTTCAGCTGCAGCGGGGCGATATCCTTCTGATCCCTCCAGGCATCAGCCACCGTCCTCTCTTTCCGGAGAACATGAGCGTTCCCTATGAGCGGCTGGCTCTCTGGCTGCACAGTGATTTTGTGGAGCACTTAAAATCACTGAATCCGGACCTGGATTTTGCCTTTCAGACCTGCCGTGCCAGAGCCAACTACCTTCTGCGCACTCCCGTTTCCACCTGGTCTGCCTTAGGCGCCCTGTTCCGCACGATTTACCGGGAATCCACAGAACAAAAGCTTGGCTGGGACGTGGCCATCTCCGCCCACTCTGCCACCCTTCTGGTCCACCTGGGCCGGACCCTTTATTATCTTGAGGCAGTAGAGCCTGTGACAGAGACCGACAGCCTGTTTGACGACCTGTTCCAATACGTGCTTTCCCATTATCAGGAACGGATTTCCCTCCAGACCACGGCCCAGCAGTTTCTTGTCAGCACCTCCACCGTTTCCCACCTGTTCCAGAAACGGCTGGGTATTTCCTTTTATCATTTTCTGACCCAGCGGCGGCTGATTGCCGCCAAGAACGCCATCCTGTCCGGCGCTTCCATCCAGTCTGTATGGGAGCCCTGCGGTTTTGCGGACTATACTACCTTTTACCGTTCCTTCCGCCGGGAGTACAGCCTTTCTCCCCGGGATTTTATCCGCCAGAATCAGGAAAACAGGACGTTAAAATAATCAGGCAGACACAAAAACCGCTTGTGCTTTTTCTTTAATAATGCTACGATGATAGGGATTTTAAGTGGAAATATTTCGGAGGAATTATCTATGGCACTGATTATACCTGAAAACTATAATCCGCACCTCTCCGTCCGCCAGACCCAGGAAGCGATCAAGTACATCCGCGATACCTTTCAGCGGGAGCTGGGCCGGGAGATGCACCTGGAGCGGATTTCCGCCCCGCTTTTCGTAGAGCAGTCCAGCGGACTGAACGACAACTTAAACGGCGTGGAGCGGCCGGTGCAGTTTGACATTGCAGCCATTCCCGGCGAGACCGTGGAGGTGGTTCACTCCCTGGCCAAGTGGAAGCGCATGGCCTTAAAGACCTACGGCTTTCAGCCGGGCGAGGGGCTTTACACCAACATGAACGCCATCCGCAGAGACGAGGAGCTTGATAACCTGCACTCCTGCTACGTGGATCAGTGGGACTGGGAGAAGGTCATCACCAGAGAGCAGAGAAACGAAGAGACTCTGAAGGAGACGGTCCGCACCATTTTCAAGGTTATCAAGCATATGCAGCATGAGGTGTGGTACAAGTACCCGGACGCGGCCAAACGGCTACCCGGCGACATTACCTTCGTCACCTCCCAGGAGCTGGAGGACCGCTGGCCCGACAAGACGCCGAAGGAACGGGAGAATCTGATCACCAAGGAGCACGGCTGTGTTTTTCTGATGAAGATCGGAGATAAGCTGAAGAACGGCGAGCCCCACGACGGACGGGCGCCGGACTATGATGACTGGCAGTTAAACGGCGATATCCTGTTCTGGTTTGAGCGCCTTGGCTGCGCCCTGGAGATCTCCAGCATGGGGATCCGCGTAGATGAAAAGTCCCTGGCAGAGCAGCTTAAAAAGGCCGGCTGCGAGGAGCGCAGAGAGCTTCCCTATCACAAAATGCTGTTAAACGGCGAGCTGCCCTGTACCATCGGCGGCGGCATCGGACAGTCCCGTCTGTGCATGCTGCTTCTGGACCGGGCTCATGTGGGCGAGGTTCAGGCAAGCCTGTGGCCGGAGGATATGCGCCGGACATGCCGGGAGCACAATATCGTCCTTCTGTAAAAGACATGGGGCGGTCTCCTTAAAAGGAGCCGCCCCATATGCGTTTACTGCCTGTTCTCAATCTCTCCGAGCATCTGCACCCGCCTCTCATGACGGCCGCCTTCATAGCTGTTGTCCAGCCACTCATCCACAATCATCTTCGCCATCTCCACGCCGATCACCCGTGCGCCGAAGGTAAGCACGTTGGTGTTGTTGTGCATCCTGGAAAGTCTGGCGCTGTAAGGCTCGCTGCAGGTGCAGACCCGCACGCCGCGCACCTTTCCGGCCGCAATGCCGATGCCGATGCCGGTGCCGCAGATGGCGATGCCGTAATCCGCCTCACCGTCCGCCACGGCCCGTCCCACCTTCTCGCCGTACTCCGGATAATCACAGCTGGCAGAGGAATTGGTGCCAAAGTCGATAACCTCACAGCCCTTGCTCTCCACGTAGGCCTTTATGGCTTCCTTCATCTCCACTGCGCTGTGGTCATTTCCCATTGCAATCTTCATCATGTATATTCTCCTTATATCTTAGTTATATTTTGGCGCTTCTGTTCATCAAAAGCAGGTCCGCGATGGTCAGGGCCGTCATAGCCTCCACCACCACTGCCGCTCTGGGCACAATCACCGGATCGTGGCGTCCCCGGATGGCGATCTGCACGTTCTCTCCCATCCGGTTCACGGTCTGCTGATCCCTGGCAATGGATGGAGTCGGCTTGAAGGCAGCCCGCAGCACAATCTGGCTGCCGTCGCTGATACCTCCCAGAATGCCGCCGGAATGGTTGGTGCGCTTCTTCACCTTCCCGTCTCCATCTGTATAAAAGCTGTCATTATTCTCCGATCCCCGGGCCTCTGCCGCAGCAAAGCCGTCTCCGATCTCAAAGCCCTTCACGGCTCCGATGGACATCACCGCCTTCGCCAGGCAGGCGTCCAGCTTGTCAAACACCGGCTCTCCCACACCGGCCGGCATCCCGTCCACCAGACACTCGACAACGCCGCCGGCGGAATCATGCTCCGCCATCATCCGTTCAAGAAAATCCGACGCTTCCGCAGCCGCCACCGGATCCGGCATGGCAAGTGGATTCCGGTCACGCTCCGCCAGATCAAACCTCGCGCTCTGCACCTCAAACACGCCGATGCTCTTTACATACGCAGTCACCGTAATCCCGTACTGAGCCAGCAGCCGGCAGGCCACGGCGCCCGCCGCCACGCGGGCTATGGTCTCCCGCCCGGAAGAGCGTCCGCCTCCCCGGTAATCCCGAAAGCCGTACTTGCTGTCAAAGCCGTAATCCGCATGCCCCGGCCGGTACACATCCATAATGGCGCTGTAATCCCGGGACCGCTGATCCATGTTCCGCACAATCATGGCGATGGGGGTTCCGGTTGTCCGCCCTTCAAAGACGCCCGATAAAATCTCCACCTGATCGCTCTCGCTTCTGGCCGTGGTGTATCTGCTCTGTCCCGGCCTGCGCCTGTCTAAATACGTCTGAATATCCTCCTCACAGAGAGCAAGTCCCGCGGGACAGCCGTCGATGGTCACACCGACGCCCTTCCCGTGGGACTCTCCCCATGTCATAATCCGGAAAACCGTTCCATATACTGATCCTGCCATAATCTCCTCCGCTGTAAATCCATCTGCTGTCCTGTCCGCTGTCTTATCCGCCGCAGTCCATCTGCCGTCTTACCCGCGCTCCTGACTGCCGCCCCTGCTTACTTTTCCTGCCTCTCCTGCCGCCGCTTAATCGCTGACCTTCACAATCACGCAGCTGTTCGGCTCATTGCACTTGATCTCGTTGGCGCTCATAATCAGCAGCCCCCGCTCATAATCGATCTTAAAGAAGGTAATGGTGCCGCTTTCGTGATTGATGGACGCCAGGTGCCTGTCGTCCGGGAAAATAGCGATATCCTTGGGATACTCGCCGCTGATGGGCAGGCAGCACATCGACTCCAGAAGTCCGGTCTCCTCGTCCCGCCTGTACATGGATACGCTCTCATCGCCTGCGTTGCTGCAGAACATATGCTTCTGATCCGGCGTAAACCGGAGCGCACAGGCAGCCGTCAGCTGATTATGCTTCGGCGCCGTGGTGGCAATCGTCTGGATCTTCTCGATAACCGGCACCCTGTCGCCGCTGTCGTATGTATAGACATCGATCACGTTCTTCTGCTCATACATCAGATAAATGAACCGTCCGTCCTTGCTGAACCGGAAGTTTCTCGGGGCGGATTCCAGATCGCAGCGGATGGCGTCCACCTGCACCATATGCTCGTCCTTCTCATTAAACCGGTAAATCTTCACCTGATCCAGGCCGGAATCCGCCGCCATCACGTACTTGTTGTCCGGAGTCCGCCGAAAACAGGTCACATGGGGGCGGAAGTTACGGTCCGCCACGCTTCCCAGGCCCTTGTGGAACACGCCGTCCACAATCTCTCCCACGCCGCCGTCCCTGCGCAGCCGCAGAATCGTCGCCTTGCCGTCATGGAAGCCGGATACGAACACATACTTGTCTTTGGAATCCGTAGACAAATGACAGCCCCTCATCCCCTTAATCTTGGCGCTGTTTAAACGGGACAGGCTGCCGTTCTCCAGAATACGGAAGGCCACCACGCCCTCGTCAGCAATGGAGTACAGCGTCTTGCCGTCTGAAGAAGCGATCACGTAGGAGGAATTGTCCACCTCCACCTCGCAGCGTTCCTTAAAAATGCCCTTTTCCACATCTACATCATAGACGGTAATTCCCTTCGCCTTCCCGGTATATGAATAGGAACCCACATACGCCATGTATTTTCCGCTGACCGCCATAGATTCTTCCTCCCCTGATGAATAATTTTCCGCGCATTCCGGCACAGCTTCCGGCCCGCGCCCTTCTGTGACAGAGTATACCACAAACTTTAGAAAAAATCCATTGAGAATCTATTGACAATAAAATATTTTTCAGTATAATGATATTTGCTTTATGTTTAAAAATACTAAACTTTTATATTATTTTTACATTCATTTGATATAAGTAAACTTTTTACTTACAAAGCCGGTTTGAAAAACATGGAGGAGCGTCATGAACATCGGATCAAAACTAAAAGAAATCCGGGTCCTGAAGGGCCTGACACAGGAAGAGCTGGCAGACCGGGCCGAGCTGTCGAAGGGCTTTATTTCCCAGCTGGAGCGGAATCTGACCTCTCCTTCCATCGCTACCCTGACGGATATCCTGCAGTGCCTGGGCACGTCCTTAAGCGAGTTCTTTTACGAGCCGCCGGAGGAGCAGATCGTGTTCGGCAAGGCGGATTATTTCGAGAAATATGACGCAGAGCTGAAAAACAGCATCCGCTGGATCATTCCAAACGCCCAGAAAAATGTGATGGAGCCGATCCTTCTGACGCTGGAGGCCGGCGGAGAGACCTATCCGGACACCCCTCACGAGGGTGAGGAATTCGGCTATGTGCTCCAGGGCTCGGTGACCATCCACCTCGGCGCGAAAACCTACCGGGCAAAGAAGGGCGAGTCCTTTTACTATGTGCCTGACAAAAAGCATTACCTTACCAGCAAAACCGGCGCCACGCTGATCTGGATCAGCTCGCCGCCAAATTTCTAAACCTTTAAATATACCCAGGAGGAGTCCAAAGATGAGCCAGCCTTTGATCGATTTGATAAATATTTCCAAGAGTTTTGACGGAACCATGGTTCTGGATGATTTAAACCTCTCCGTAAAGGAGAACGAATTCGTGACCCTGCTCGGCCCCAGCGGCTGCGGCAAAACCACGACCCTGCGCATTATCGGCGGCTTCGAGACGGCGGACACCGGCAGGGTGGTCTTTGGAGGCCAGGATATCAGCAAGCTTCCGCCCAACAAACGGCAGTTAAACACCGTGTTCCAGAAGTACGCCCTGTTCACCCATATGAACATCGCCGAGAACATTGCCTTCGGCTTAAAGATCAAGGGCAAATCAAAGGCCTACATCAATGACAAAATCAAATACGCTTTAAAGCTGGTGAACTTAGACGGCTATGAAAAGCGTACTGTGGACTCCTTAAGCGGCGGCCAGCAGCAGCGTATCGCCATCGCCAGAGCCATTGTAAACGAGCCGAAGGTGCTGCTTCTTGACGAGCCTCTGGGCGCCCTGGACTTAAAGCTCCGCCAGGACATGCAGTATGAGCTGATCCGCCTGAAGAACGAGCTTGGCATCACCTTTATCTACGTGACCCACGACCAGGAGGAGGCCCTTACCATGTCCGACACCATCGTGGTTATGAATCAGGGCTATATCCAGCAGATGGGCACTCCGGAGCAGATCTACAACGAGCCGGAAAACGCCTTTGTGGCCGACTTTATCGGCGAGAGCAACATCGTGGGCGGCACCATGCTCCACGATGAGCTGGTGGAGATTTTCGGCGCCAAATTCCCCTGTGTGGACAAGGGCTTCGGCACCAACAGGCCGGTGGATGTGGTGATCCGTCCGGAGGATATCGATCTGGTGGAGCCGGAGAACGGCATTTTGAAAGGCGTCTGCACCCACCTGATTTTCAAGGGCGTTCACTATGAGATGGAGGTTACGACACCAGACGGCTTCGAGTGGCTTGTCCACTCCACCGACATGTGCCCCGTAGGCAGAGAGGTCGGCATCCGGGTGGATCCCTACAATATTCAGATCATGAACAAACCGGCTTCAGAAGATGAGGAGGCAGTGGGAGTCAATGAATAGAAAATTATTAGCAGGACCTTACCTGATCTGGATGATCGGTTTCGTCCTCATTCCCCTGGCGCTGATTTTTTACTACGGCCTTACGGACCGCAGCGGCGCCTTCACCCTGGCAAACATCGTCTCCATCGCCACGGAGGAGCACGCCAAGGCCATGTGGCTGTCGCTGGGGCTGTCCTTTGTCAGCACCCTGATCTGCCTGCTTCTGGCTTATCCGCTGGCCATGATCCTGCGGAGCCGCGGTATGGGAAGAACCAGCTTTATTGTGTTTATCTTCGTCCTTCCCATGTGGATGAATTTCCTGCTGCGCACCATGGCCTGGCAGACGCTCCTGGAGAAAAACGGCGTGATCAACGGCATTTTATCCGCCCTGCATCTGCCGGTCCAGAGCCTGATCAACACTCCGGGCGCCATTATCCTGGGCATGGTTTACAACTTCCTTCCCTTTATGGTGCTTCCGGTTTACAACGTGCTTTGCAAGATTGACGACAACACCATCAACGCCGCCAGAGATCTGGGCGCCAATTTCTGGCAGACCCTGTTCCGGATCTGGCTTCCTTTAAGCCTGCCGGGCATCATCAGCGGAATCACCATGGTATTTATCCCGGCGCTGACCACCTTCGTCATCTCCAACTTGCTTGGCGGCAGCAAGATTCTTCTGATCGGCAACGTCATCGAGCAGGAGTTCAACAAAAGCGGCAACTGGAACTTAGGTTCCGGCCTGTCCCTGGTGCTAATGGCCTTTATCATCATCAGCATGGCTATTCTGGCCAAATATGACAAAACAGGAGAAGGGAGCATGTTCTGATGAACAGATGGAAACGGAATTTAAAACGGATCTGGCAGGATTTTTATCTGGTCATGATTATGGTGTTCCTCTATGCGCCCATTGCCACCATGATGGTCCTGTCTTTTAACAAGTCAAAATCCCGCACCCAGTGGGGCGGCTTCACCCTGCGGTGGTACACGGAAATGTTTTCCAGCCGCAACATCACAAGTGCGCTGGTCAACACCCTTGTGATCGCATTTTTATCGGCGCTGATCGCCACCGTCATCGGCACGGCGGCGTCCATCGCCATCAACAGCATGAAAACCGTGCCGCGGACCATCTTCATGGGCCTGGCCAACATCCCCATGCTGAACGCCGAGATCGTTACCGGTATTTCCCTGATGCTGGCGTTTATCGCCTTCGGCATTTCCCTGGGCTTTAAGACGGTGCTGATCTCCCACACCACATTCAATATCCCCTTTGTGATATTGAGCGTCATGCCAAAGCTGAAGCAGACCAGCCGCACCACCTACGAGGCGGCCATGGATCTGGGCGCAGGCCCGGTTTACGCCTTTTTCAAGGTGGTATTTCCGGACATTATGCCCGGCGTGCTGTCCGGCTTTCTCATGGCATTCACCATGTCGCTGGACGACTTTATTATCACCCACTTCACCAGAGGCGCAGGCTTCAATACCCTGTCCACGCTGATTTACAGTGAGGTGCGGCGCGGCATCAAGCCGTCCATGTACGCCCTGTCCACGGTTATTTTTGTGGTAGTGCTCGCCCTGCTTCTGATCAGCAACTTCGCTCCGAAAAAGCGGCAGGAGAATTAATATGACGAGGAGAATATGAACATGAAAAAAAGAGTATCTGCACTGTCCCTTGCAGCCCTGACGGCTGCGTCCGCCCTGCTTGCCGGCTGCGGCTCCGGTCAGGAGGCTGCTTCTTCAAACGCCGGCGGCGCTTCTAAGGGCGCGGGCGAGCTTTACGTTTACAACTGGGGCGAGTATATCGACGAGTCCGTCATCGACCAGTTTGAAGAGGAGACCGGTATCACCGTCCACTACGATATGTTTGAGACCAACGAGGAAATGTATCCGATCATCGAGGCCGGCGCCGTCAATTACGATGTGGTCTGTCCCTCCGATTACATGATTCAGAAAATGCGGGAAAATGACCTGCTGGCGGAGATCAACTTTGACAATGTTCCCAATATCGACCAGATCGATCCGGCCTACATGGAGATGGCCCAGGCCTTCGATCCGGAAAATAAATATGCTGTCCCCTACTGCTGGGGCACCGTGGGCATCCTTTACAACACTCAGCGGCTTGAGGAGCTGGGCGTGGAGCCGCCGACCAAATGGGCCGATCTCTGGGACGAGCGGCTGAAGGATGAGATCCTGATGCAGGACAGCGTCCGCGATGCCTTCATGGTAGCCCTGAAAAAGGACGGCTACTCCATGAACAGCACCGACGAGGCGGAGCTTCAGCAGGCCAAGCAGGATCTGATCGATCAGAAGCCGCTTGTGCAGGCCTACGTCATCGATCAGGTCCGCGATAAAATGATCGGCGGAGAGGCCGCTGTCGGCGTGATTTATTCCGGCGAGATGCTCTACATCCAGGACGAGGTGGCAAACCTGGATCTTGGCTATTCCCTGGAGTACGTGCTCCCCGAGGAGGGCACCAACCTGTGGCTGGACGGCTGGGTGATCCCGAAAAATGCCAAAAACAAGGAAAACGCAGAGAAGTGGATCGATTTCCTCTGCCGCCCGGAAATTGCTCTGGCAAACTTTGAGTACATCACCTACCCCACTCCCAACAAGGGCGCCTTCGAGCTTCTTGACCCGGAGATGCAGAACAACAAGGTGGTGTTCCCGGATCTGGACAGCCTGAAAAACAGCGAGGTATTCGAGTATCTGGGCGAGGATGCGGACATTCTCTATAACGAGCTCTGGAAAGAGGTAAAATCCAATTAATCCGCAGACCAGGCAGCGGTCTTCCCGTTTCCGGAAGGTCGGCGGAGGGCCTCCGGTTCCGTCTGGAACCGGGGGCTTTTTGTTTGGGCTGTTATTTCCGTCGGTTTTATGGTATGCTACAGGAAGAATTGTCTTTTCAGCAGCAGAAAGGAGACCGGTTATGACCATTACCTATATTCAGCACAGTGGTTTTCTTGCCGAGACGGAGCACGCCCTGCTTTTGTTTGATTTCATCGGCGGCCCGCTTCCCGGACTTGATCCGGAAAAGGATCTGGTGATATTTGCCAGCCACCGGCATGAGGATCATTTCAGTCCAAAGATTTTTGAGCTTGCCGCCCGGCATCCGCGGATTACCTTTATCTTATCCGACGATATCTGGCAGAACCGGGTGCCGGAGGCGCAGCTTTCCCACACCCGCTTTGTCGGTCCGGGCAGTACGCTGACGCTTCCCTGCGGCGGCGGCATCACCGTCACGGCCTTTCGGTCCACCGATGAGGGCGTGGCCTTTATGGTTCAGGCGGACGGCCGAGCCATTTACCATGCCGGCGATCTCAATGACTGGCAGTGGACAGGCGAGCCTGTTTCCTGGAACAACAATATGCACGCCAATTATATGAGGGAGCTGGCAAGGATCCGCGAGGCCGGATTTGTTCCGGATATCGCCATGCTTCCCCTGGACGGACGGCAGGAGGAGCTTTTCAGCCTCGGCCTGGATGAATTTATGAGAACCGTGGGCGCCGGAACCGTATTTCCCATGCATCTGTGGGGCGATTACAGCCTGATCCGGAAGTTTAAGGCACTTCCCTGCGCTTCGGATTACCGCGGCAGAATCCAGGAAATCCAGGCGGAGGGACAGAGCTTCCAGCTGTAACCGGAGGAAACGAGACAATCATGAGTACAGAAATATTCACATCACAGAGCCGGCCCGCGGGGCTGGCGGACGCCGCAGAGCTGACAGACACTGCGGGGGATCCTGCCCGGGCCTGCAGAGAACGGGAAATTCTTCTGCTGGCTCTTCAGGCCGGAAGAATTCTTTTGGAAAACGGCGCGGAGATTTTCCGGGTGGAGGATACCGTTTACCGGATCTGCCGGTTCTACGGCCTGAAATCCGCCAGCGCCTTCGTGGTCAGCAACGCCATTTTCCTCACCTCCGGCAACGAGGAGGAGGCGCAGTTTGCCAAGGTGCAGCAGATTCCTGTCAATGTGGCGAACCTGTCCAGAGTGGCACAGGTCAATCAGCTGTCCCGGCAGATCGAGGCAGGCAGACGCAGTCTGGCGGAGGTGCGCCGGGAGCTGACCAGAATTGAGCATACGCCCGGCTTTTCCGTGCCGCAGCAGGTTGCCGCAGCCTCCATCGCCGGCGCCTGCTTCAGCTTCATGTTCGGCGGCGGCATTCTGGATTTTGCCTGCTCCCTGCTGATCGGCGCTCTGCTTCAGCTTTACATGGCCCGGATCGGCAAACCGAACTTTTCAAAAATCGTCTGCAACATCCTTGGCAGCGGCTGGGTCACCTTTTTAAGCCTGCTCTGCCACCGGCTGCTGCCCGGCACACATCTGGAATCCATGATGATCGGAGGCATCATCCTGATGGTTCCGGGCGTGGCCTTCACCAATGCCATCCGCGACTTTGCCGACGGCGATTATATTTCCGGTTCCGTCCGCATGCTGGACGCCCTGCTGGTGTTCTTCTGCATCGCCATGGGCGTTGGCTTCATGATCGCTGTCTGGAACCGGCTGATGGGAGGTGTGCTGCTGTGATCACCCTGTTTTTCCAGGCGCTGGCCGCTGCCGCCGCCACCGTGGGCTTTGCACTGCTCTACGGTGCGCCGGCCCGCTACTATCCCTACTGCGCCTTCATCGGCGGCGCCGGATGGCTTGTTTATCTGCTGGCCCTGCCCGCCAGCTCCGCTCCCACCGCTTCCTTTGCGGCCACGGTGCTGGTGATTCTCATGTCCCGGTGGTTTGCCGTCCGCCGGGAATGTCCGGTCACCATATTTCTGATCGCCGGCATCATTCCCCTGGTGCCCGGAGCCGGCATTTACTGGGCTTCCTACTATGCGGTCACAGACCGCATGTCCATGGCCGCCGACACCGGCCTGGAGGCCTTTAAGGTGGCCGTGGCCATCGTTCTCGGCATCGTATTTGTCTTTGAGCTGCCCCAGAAGCTGTTCCGCGTCGGGCAGCATAAAAAATAAAGGAGGAATTATTTATGCTTATCATACGTAAGGGACGGGTTCTTGACCCGAAAACCTCTGCCGATCAGATCATGGATCTTATCATCGATCATGGAACCATCATCGACGCAGGCCCGGATGCCGCTGACGCCTATTCCAGACAGGACGCCCAGGTGATTGACGCGGAAGGCCTTGTTGTGGCTCCCGGCCTCATTGACGTCCATGTGCATTTCCGCGATCCCGGCTTTACCTACAAGGAGGACATTCACACCGGCGCTGCCGCTGCCGCTGCAGGCGGTTTCACCACCGTGGTCTGCATGGCCAACACAAAGCCGCCTGTGGACAATCCGGAAACCCTGGAATACGTGATCCAGGAAGGGAAGAAAACACCCATCCATGTGCTGACCGCCGCCAATATCACCGTGGGCATGAAGGGCGAGACGCTGACAGACATGGAGCTTTTAAAGGCGCACGGAGCCGTTGGCTTCACCGACGACGGCATTCCCTTAAAGAACGCCGCTCTGGTAAAGAAAGCCATGGAGGAGGCCGCCCGCTTAAACGTACCCTTAAGCTTCCATGAGGAGGATCCCTCCCTGATCTCAGACAACGGGATCAACCAGGGCGCGGTCTCCAGAGAACTTGGCATCGGCGGCTCTCCTGCTGCGGCAGAGGACGTGCTTGTAGCCAGAGACTGCATGCTGGCCCTTCACACCGGCGCCGTCATCGATATCCAGCACATCAGCTCCGGCAATTCCGTCCGTATGGTCGAGCTGGCCAAACAGCTGGGCGCCCATGTTATGGCAGAGGTAACGCCTCATCACTTTACGCTCAATGAAACCGCTGTTTTAAAGCACGGCGCCCTGGCCAAGATGAACCCGCCGCTGCGCACAGAAGCGGACCGGCAGGAGATCCTCCGCGGCTTAAAGGAAGGCATCATCGAAATCATCGCCACAGACCACGCCCCCCACAGCGCCGAAGAAAAGAGCCGGCCGCTGACCCAGGCCCCCAGCGGCATCACCGGCCTGGAAACCGCCCTCTCCCTGGGCATCACAGGCCTTGTCCGTACTGGCTGCCTGTCTATGCTGCAGCTGATGGAAAAGATGAGCTATAATCCGGCCCGTCTCTATCACCTGGAGAGCACTAAGGGCTGGATCGGCAAGGGATCCGACGCCGACCTGGTCATCTTTGACCCGGAGCAGACCTGGACCGTGGAGCATTTCCAGTCAAAATCCTCCAACTCACCCTTCATCGGAAAAACACTGCACGGTGTGATCCGGTACACCATCTGCGACGGAAATGTGGTATGGATATCATCCTTAAAAGATTGCAGAAATTCTGAATAAACAGTATAATAGGCATGACAACAAGCACAGGCATTGTCCTGATGAAAGGAGTATTTTTATGAAAATCGCATTAATCAACGAGAACAGCCAGGCGGCCAAGAACGAGCTGATCGCCGCTTCCCTGAAAAAGGTAGTGGAGCCCATGGGCCACACTGTACATAACTACGGCATGTATGCCGCCGATGACGCCGCACAGCTGACCTACGTACAGGCAGGTATCCTGGGCGCCGTTTTGTTAAACAGCGGAGCAGCTGATTACGTGATCACCGGCTGCGGCACCGGCGAGGGCGCCATGCTGGCCATGAACAGCTTCCCCAACGTCATCTGCGGCCATGTGGAGGATCCGGTGGACGCCTACACCTTCGCACATGTCAACGACGGCAACGCCATCGCACTTCCCTTCGCCAAGGGCTTCGGCTGGGGCGGCGAGCTGAACCTGGAGTATATCTTTGAAAAGCTGTTCGGCTTCGGCCACGGCCAGGGCTATCCCAAGGAGCGCGTAGTTCCCGAGCAGCGCAACAAGAAGATCCTGGACGGCGTCCGCGCCGTAACCCTGCGCCCCATCCTTGACTGCCTGAAGGATATGGATCAGGACCTGGTAAAAGGCGCATTCGCCGGCGAGAAATTCCAGGAGCTGTTCTTCGCCAACTGCCAGAACGAGGAAATTGCGGCGTATATTAAAACACTGCTGTAAGAGATATAAGCAGGGCGAATCATGTCCGCTTGAGAAGCAGAAGGAATAAAATGGCCTTCTGCTTCTTTTTTTGCGCCTGATTTTCCAGTTCCCCCTCCTCTGCTCTCCCTCACTCTCTGCAATCAATAATTTACCTTATAGGAAGTATAATTAC
>JAUNGW010000134.1 GCA_030524245.1 Eubacteriales bacterium | reverse complement strand
ATGTTCCGCAAACAGGGCAGGCGAAATAAAGCCGCTGGCCAGGTTGGCGGCGCTGACATTCACTCTTATATACGCGCAGTCCTTCGGCACGGCAAATACTCCCGGCAGAGAGGAACGGCTCGTGTCCGTAAGCGTTTTTATGTAATGTTGATCCTCATCATAGCAGAACAGCGCAGCTTCAATTCCGCCGCCGATCAGATACACCTGTCCTTCCTCCACAGGGATATACTCAGAGGCAGCAATACTGCTGCTGTAATCCTCGCCCTGAGCTGTGACCCTTACAGACATCTGCGCTTCATTTACATCAAACAGATTGACGCTGCTCATGCCTACGCCCTGTCTGGCGGTCTGCTCCTCGTAATCCTGTGTTAAGCTGTCCGGAGTCAGGCTGCCCCAAAGAGTATTTTCCGCCCTGAATGTAATCTGGGATCCGTCCTTTAAGTACAAAGTCTTCTGCAGCTCCTTTGTCACGGAGGAGTAGCCCTCATTATATTCCTGGGCCACAAATTCCAGTATATACTCCGTATTTCCTTCAAGACCGCTGAAGCTGATCTGGGCGGAGCTGTTCAGCTCGCTGGCCTGAACCGTTCTGACGTCCACAACCACGCCGTTGGATTTTCGCTTCAGTCTGACGGTTATGCTGCCGCCGGTCACTGCTCCATCCGGATCCACCACTCTGGGATTATAAAATACCGCGGAGGAAGCGTTGATAAATGACATTTCGTAGTCCACATAAGCCATTTTCCGAAGGGTCTGGAAGGAAGCCCGGTAATAACGGCCGGTTACATCCTCCTGAACGACCTTGTCGCCGTCGTTGCTTCCTCTGACGGCATAAGCCCTTGCCTCCACCGTGTATTTTGTGGCGGATTTCAGGCTGCCCTCCTTAAACTCCACGGCCGCGGATCCGTTCGTAAGAAACGCCCGCCAGGGGCTCATGGGCTGGCTGTCCTGGGGCAGATGGATGGTGATTTTTGGTGCGTCCGCCTCCTGACCGTCTGATAAAACAAGGTAATCGTCGCCTGGATTCATTATTACATTGTCCAGCTCATCCTTTTTAAGCGTTTCATGAAAGATCTGACGGTCTCCGTCTGACAGGATGACGTCAATCTGGGATAAAAACGGATACAGGTTTTCACTGACGGCGGTCCGTGTCTCGATGTCCGCGGTTCCTGAGCCGGCGGTAATGTGATCCGGCGTAATCAGGAAATTCACCGTGCCAAGGCTGGATAAGCTGTCGGTGGTCGTATAGATGCTTCCCATGACCTGGTCCTCGTGCACCTTTCCGTCCTCCAGCTCAAAGCTTCCCTTTACCCACACCGTATATCCGGTGCTTGGAAGCAGGCTGGTAAACACAAGCCTCTCGCTGTCCTTTTCAAGCTCGTACCGGACAGTTTCCCGGCTTTCTCCCTCCAGCGCAAAGCTGATGGGCACCTCCGGCTTATCCGCGTAGGTGACGTAGAGATATGGTCTTGTCTTCTGCCCGTTTTTGACAAATTCCGCCTTGTCCTTGTTTGAAATTTCCAGCTTCAGCTTCAGCGCCTGGACATGGCTTTCCTGATCGACGCTCATGACCACCTCCGGAGCAAGCTTTGAGGTTCTTGATTCCCCGTCTGCCTCAGAGGTTTCTGATACAGGCAGCTGATTGCCGAACCTGTCGTAAAACGCAAGGCTGTAGTGGTATTTGCTGTAGGAATCCAGGATATCCTCTGTTTTCCATGTAACCGTCTCTCCCCTTTTTATGGCGGAAAGAAGCGACGAGCTGATGGAGGTATGAGGACTGCTCCACTCCGGCACTCCCTGCTTTTCAAAGCTTAACTGGACCGAAGCGATATGGGGCAGCGCTTCATATGATTTTTCCGTCCCGGAAGGCGCAGCCGTGCTCTGAGATATGGCATTCCTTACAGAAACATCCTGAAGCTGTACTGCGTACGGATAAAATTCCTGGTCAGACGGCCGCTGGGAAACCTCCAGAGGAGTCAGCGCGCTGATGGGCAGGGTTTTTCCTATCTCCTGCCGCTGGAAAAACTCTTCTCTCCGCTTTCCGCCTGCAGAATCGATATAATCGAAATAGCCCTCCGCCTCATATTCCGTATCCGGCTCCAGGGGCTCCAGCACAATCTCGCCGCCTGTACGGAACAGCTTTCTGTAGGAGGCTCTTGTTTCCCCCTTTTTATAAATAATGATCCGGACCCCTTTTACAATGGCATTCTTAGGATCGCTGACTGTAAGAAGGGTTTCGCCGTGGTAGACGCCAAACTGGAACCGGGACAGACTGACCTGCGGCCTTGCGTCCTGCTCCTGGCCTCCGCCCTGACCGCTGTTTCCGTCTCCGCCCTGCGCTTCTCCGCCGGCGCCGCCCTGGCTGCCGCTGCTTCCGCCGGAATTTTCATTCTGGCTGTCCTCATCCATATCGCCTTCAAACGGCCATACGGAGGTTCTTCCAGGTCTCGGCGGATGATCCGGGTCAGAAGGCTCCGCCGGATTTTCTGCCTGTGTTTCTGAAAGGGTTTCCTTCTCCTGCTTCTGCGGCAGTGCTTCTGCCTGCGTATCCGGCTCCTGAACCGCCCCTTCGCTTTCTGCCCGGCTCTCCTTGTGGCCTTCCGTCTGCACATCCACGGGGACAGCTTCTGTTTCTTCCTCGGGGAGTGTCCCGTCAGAGCTTTCCGCCCTTGTCTCCTCCACAGGCGTCTGCTCCTTAAAAGCCTCACCGGAAATATCCTTCAATTTTCTGAAAAGCTCCTCGTAGGTCATGGACACACTGCCGATTTCCACGTCCGCATACAAAAGGTCCTGGTACGTGTCATAGATGTATCTGCCGTTTTCAAAGCTGTAATACGAAATCCTGTCCTTCTCCAGATTCATCAGGCTGTTGGACGCAATCTGCCGGGTTCTGGCGGCGGAACGGACCGTCATGGTCTGTGCGTTCAGATACAGCCCGTCTCCGGCAGCGACAAACAGAAATTCATCGGGATCCGCCTGCTCTCTGTCGCTGTTGTAGCTTTTTCCCTCGGCCACATAGATTCCCGCATAGGTATCCAGCACAGAAAACTCTGAGGTTACAAGCTGCATTTCATCAGAAAAGCTGTACAGGAAATTACCCTCATTTACATATACCGGAAATGAGGGATCCAATGGTCTGTAGTCTTCTCCAATAAACAATTTGCTGCTTCTGGTGTACACCGGGACGGCGGCCTCATATCTGTCAAGGTTCAGATCCGGGTCCTCCCCTTCCTCCACCCCGTTTTTCAGCCTGTCTGCCGCCTGCTCTCCGTCAATAACATAGCAGGTGTCGTCTGTATATGCCAGAAGCCTGTAGTTATAGAACTGCATAAACAGCAGGACCAGTGCGATCACTGCTGCAAAGATACCGGCTTTTTTCATAATCTCGGCCCCCTGTCAGTTTTTATCATTTCAGCACCTCAAAGGATTCCGGATCCGGAGGCAGAAGCAGAGAGCTTCCTCCTTTTATATCCACAATATCCTTACTTAAATTCAGGCTGTAGGCTCCTGTGTCAGCCTGCGCGGAAACAATCTCGTCTCCGCTTTCCACATACTCCGCCTGTTCATTTTCACAGGAATAATAATAAAATCCCTGCTTATCAAAAACCGCGACGTAGGACATGGCGTCCAGGCTCAGGCTTTTTGATCCCCAGCTTACCGTTACGGGCTCCAGGAAAAGATAGATGTTTTTCCCGTCGTACAAATAGCCGCCGTGAATCTCCCTTTCCTTCCTTCCGTCCGGGCTGATCGTCATCGTCTGGCCGTGATCCTCTACTCTGGCAAAATAATTCACCCGTTTCATGGTGCTTGTTTCATAATTTGTGTAGATCATCTGCTGGCTCAATACAACGGCCTTTTTATCTAAACAGTAAACCGGAACGCCCTGAAGGATCAGAGATCTCCCGTCGTTTTCCAGGCTTACTCTTTTTTTCTCTTTGTTAAATCTGAGCCGGGTGCTCCCGTAAAAATCCATGTTGTCTCCCATCATGCTGACCCTTACAGGCTCCTTCATGATCAGGGAATCTTTATTTATAATATAAACGGCGGCTGCAATTACAGCGGCCGTCAGGGCGGCTGCCACCGCCGCCGTAATCGCCGTCTGCTTTCTCCGTCCGCCAGACCTTTCAGGCTTCATCTTCCAGTTTTTCATACAGCTCCAGCCTTTCCTCCGATATCGCCCTTATCTCCTTCAAAAAGAAATACAGGCAGTATAAAATCATAAATGAGCTCAGAAGCACATAAACCGCCATAATGCTTTGCTCAAATTGGATTTCCTGCATATAGGCGGTAAGCAGGCCTCCGGCGTACATGCCGCAGGACAGAAGGATGATATTGCCGGCTTCCGCCGCCAGCCTTTTCACACTGCCGGAAAGATTTCCAAGAGCAATGCCCATACATGCCAGCGCACAGATATAAATCATCCGTCCCATATTCATCGCGGCCGCGCAGTAAATCACCATTGCCAGCCTCAAATACAGCAGTCCGGTGCGGAGCTGCCCTGTGATGGTCAGCTCCAGAAAATATCCATGTATTTTCAGAAGCGGCCCCTTCCAGGAAAACCATCTTAAGCTGGCCATATACAAAAATCCCAGCAGCAGCGCTCCGGACGCCGCCGCCAGCATATATCCCTTTAACAGCCATATCTGGCTTATTACTCTTTCAAACATGAAAAATCCTCGCTGAGCATCAGGGAAAAGAGATTCTTCCTGACGCTGAAAAAGCCCTTTATATTTTCCGCCCGGTATTCCCCGTCCTCACTGACAATGGTGACCGTGCCTCTGATCTCTCCGATTACCGGCATATAATCCTCCATAATCAGAAGATTATAGTCCTGACTGATGACGCGGATCAGCCTGACCTGTCCGATCTCTCTCAGGCCCTCCTCCATGCTGATGATTCTGGCCTTCATTCTTCCCTCTTTACCTTCCATTGCACTTACCTGTCATGTAAAAGCTGCCTTCGTCCATATCATCGTATACTCCGGCAAGGATATCCTCCACATCCTTCAGCACGTCCTGAATATCCACATATTCTCCGGGAATCCCGTTAAAATGAGCCGCTACGGACATGGGCTGGGTGAAATAATTTCTCAGCTTTCTGGAACGGTAAAAAATCAGCTTGTCCTCCTGGGACAGCTCTTCGATTCCAAGTACCGCGATAATCTCCTCCAGCTCCTGATATCTGGTCAGATACTGAAGCACCTGCTCCACCAGCCGGTAATGCCGTTCTCCCACCTTTTCCACATCGATCATGGAGCTTCTGGTGTTGAATACGTCCACCGCCGGATACAGTCCCTTTTCCGCCACCTTCCGGCTTAAAACCACCTGTCCGTCCAGGTGCTGGGTAATCGCCTGAACCGCCTCGTCGGTAATATCGTCGGCAGGTATGTATATCGCCTGGAAGGAGGTGATGGAACCGTTTTCCGTGGAATTAATCCGCTCCTCGATTTCGCTGACCATGGTTTCCAGATCGGACGGATATCCGTTTTCAATGGGCATACGGTTCATGTCGGCGCTGATCTCTGAGCTGGCCTGGACAAAACGGTAAATATTGTCGATAAAAAGCAGCACGTCCTGCTTCTTCTCATCCCGCAGATACTCCGCCACAGTCAGTCCGCTGAATACAGCCTTGCTTCTGGACATGGAATTTTCGCCCATCTGTCCGAATACCATGGAGATTTTGTCCATCAGCCCGCCTTCCTTCATCTCATCGTACAGCTCCTTGCCCTCTCTGGACCGTTCGCCTACTCCGATAAATACAGAATTGGAGCCAAAGCCCTTGTACACATTGTTGATCAGCTCCTTAATCACGACCGTTTTTCCAACTCCGGCTCCGCCTAAAAGCCCCATCTTAAAGCCCTTCTGCATGGGCGCGAAAAAATCCAGGACCTTAATTCCCGTCCAAAGAATCTCGCCGTTGATTTCCACATCAGACAGGCGCAGCGGCTCCCGGTATACAGATTTTTTTGCAGGATGTTCAATCACGGTGCCGTCAATCAGGCTTCCGTAGGAATCAAATACTCTGCCCAGAATCTGGTCAGAATACTCCACGGAAAGTCCTTCCTCCTCTTTTTTCACCTCCATGCCCTTTTTCAGCCCGAATACGCTGTCAAAGGGAACTGCCGCGGCGATGCTTCCGTCTACCTCCGCCACCTCAAACCGGCGCCTTCTGCCGCCCTCATCCACATACAACACGTCCCGCTTTTTTACGGGAGTACTGTTTAAAAGTATTTCCACATTCAACTCAGAAACAGAGATAATTTTTCCTGCTGTCATGGTATCTCCTCACTTTTTCCTGCTGTCATTCTGACTTTTCATTTTTACAAAGCTGTCAATTACCTTGGTGAACTCTTTTTCCCTGCGCTCCTTCAGCTCCAGCCTCTTATGCTCCTCCTCCAG
>JAUNGW010000133.1 GCA_030524245.1 Eubacteriales bacterium | reverse complement strand
GGCCACAGAGTAATCTCCGGCGAAATCGCCCTGTAAACCTCCTCGCTGACGCCATGCTGTCCATGATGGGACATCTGAACCATGTCGGATTTTAAGCTGTCCCCTGCCTGGGCCAGAAGATGATCCCCGCCCAGTTGCTGCAGGTCTCCAAGGAACAATATCGACACGCCGTTTACCACCATCCGGTACGCCATGCTCGCGTCGTTGCCGTCCCGCTCGCCCACCTGATCCGGGCCAGGCTCATACCGGTCGTTCATCACAGTGACCGTCACATCGTCCACCGCGATCACATCTCCCCGCTTCACCGTGGTCCGCTTCTCCTCCGGAACACCATCAAGCGCGCCAAGAAGATCTCCTATCGTCCCCAGGTCTCCCAGCTCATGAACCTTGTACCACTCGATATCGGCAAAATTGTAATAGAAATGATCCACCTCGATTCCCGTATCCGTCCCGGAAGCCTCTGTCTGGAGAAGATTCAGCAGCGCGCCCACATGGTCCGTATGCCCATGAGTCAGAAACCAGGCCGACACACGGCCGCCCTTTTCCCTGATCATATTGAAAAGATGCTCTCCATCCTCCCACCGGCCGCCGTCCACCACAATCAGCTGGCCGCCAGCCGTCTCCAGCAGAAAGGACATCATCTGTCCCTCGGTCTGATTGGCCAGCATGGTAAGCTGGGCTCCTCCCAAAATCGGCGTGGTATCCGGATCCGTCTTCTCGCCCTCCGTGACAATCTCGTCAGCTCCCGCGCTCCTGCTTCGCACCGCCGCCGCAGTCACAGCCGCGATGATCAGAACCACCGCGGCAGCAGCCAGCAGGACTGCCGGAGTCCTCCTGCGCCTTCCATAGCGGCCTCTTTTTCTCCGCCTGCGCGTTCCATTCCATCCTTCTCTAATCTCCGGTACCATATCACTCTCTCCTGTTTCTTTCTCTTTTTATAACGATGAAAAATTCACTTGATTTTTCCTCTTTACAATGATATCATGTTCAATAAGATTCGATTTTAAATATTTTTGAACATCCTGTCCTTCAGAAAGGGGTTAATATCATGAATAAACCTGCAAACAACATTTCCCGGACCGGCGGACTGCTCAGCCGGCTGGACTGGTTCACCACCGTGGTGCCCTTTGTCTGCATTCTTGTTCTGTGCGCCTGGTTCATCTTAAGCCCGGAGCAGTCCTCCGCCGTCTTAAGCGCCATCCGCGGCTTTCTCGGCAATCAGCTGGGCAGCTACTATCTGATCATCGGCCTGGGCGTCTTTCTGTGCTCCCTTTACATGGCTTTCTCCCGGTTCGGCAGCATCCGGCTGGGCAGCATGGAAAAGCCTCAGTACTCAAGCTTCCAATGGGGCACCATGATGTTCACTGCCGGCCTGGCGGCGGACATCCTGTTTTACTCCTGCTGCGAGTGGATCCTGTACGCAGCCGAGCCGCGGATCCAGGAGCTGGGCGGCATGCAGGACTGGGCCTCCACCTATCCGCTCTTTCACTGGGGACCGATCCCCTGGGGCTTTTACCTGGTCCTGGCCGTATCCTTCGGCTTCATGCTCCATGTGCGCAGGCGGGACAGGCAGAAATACTCCGAAGCCTGCCGCCCGCTGCTGGGCCGGCTGGTAGACGGCTGGGCCGGACGGATCATTGACCTGACCGCCGTGGTCGCTCTCCTTGCCGGCACCGCCACCACCTTTTCCCTGGCGACGCCCCTGCTGTCCATGGCCGTCAGCCGCGTAACCGGCATCCCGCAGACTGCCATGACCACCATCCTGATCCTGATCATCATCTGCTGCGTCTACACGGTCTCCGTGTACTTTGGAATGAAGGGCATCCAGCGAGCCGCCGCCTGCTGCACCTACCTGTTCTTCACCCTGCTGGCCTACGTATTTCTCTTCGGCGGCCAGGCCCGCTATATTGTTGAAACCGGCCTGACCGCCCTGGGCAATCTTACCCAGAACTTTATCGGCTTGAGCACTTGGACAGACGCCATGCGCACCTCCTCCTTCACCCAGAACTGGACCATCTTTTACTGGGCCTACTGGATGGTATGGTGCGTGGCGACCCCATTTTTCATCGGCGCCATCAGCAAGGGCCGCACCGTCCGCCAGACCATTCTCGGCGGATACTTCTTTGGCCTGGCCGGAACCTTTACTTCCTTTATTGTCCTCGGCAACTACGGCCTTGGACTTCAGATGCACGGCAGGCTGGACATCCTGGGCGCCTATGCCCTGGACGGCAGTCTGTACACCGCGATCATCTCCATCCTGGAGCAGCTTCCCCTGCCCGGCTTTGTGCTGATTCTGCTGGTGCTGTGCATGGTCACGTTTTACTCCACCTCATTTGACTCCATCACCCTGGTGGCCGCGTCCTACGCCTACCGCAATCTGGAGCACAACGAGGAGCCAGACCGGAGAATCAAGCTGTTCTGGGCTGTTTCGCTGATCCTGCTGCCCATCGCCCTGATCTTCTCCGAGAATTCCATGACAAGCCTGCAGACCGTATCCATCATCGCAGCCTTCCCCATCGGAATCATCATGCTCCTGATCCTGGCCAGCTTCTTCCGGGACGCCGGCGCCTACTTAAAGGAGCAGGAAAGGAAATAGCCGCCGTCATGCCCGCATGCGCTTACGCTTCTCTGTCCCGGTTGTCCTCCCGGATAATGTAAATGGGCCGCTTCTTCACCTCCAGGTAGGTGCGGGCCAGGTACTGTCCGATGATGCCGATGCAGAGAAGCTGCAGTCCGCCCAGGAACACGATAATGCTGGCCAAAGACGCCCATCCGGCCACCGGATCGCCGAACATCAGCCTGCGGGCCACAATCACGCAGACCGCCGCAAAGGCCAGAAAGCAGCAGATAAAGCCCAGCACCGAGGACAGCATCAGCGGCGCCTCCGAGAAATTCACAATCCCGGAAATCGAATACTTAAACAGCTTCCAGAAGGACCACTTCGTCTGCCCCGCCACCCGCTCCACATTCTCAAAGGGCAGCCACTTCGTCTTAAATCCCACCCATCCGAAAACACCCTTGGAAAAGCGGTTGTACTCTCCCATGCTCACAATGGTATCCGCCATCCTGCGGGACATCAGCCGGAAATCCCGCGCCCCGTCCACAATATCCGCGTCCGAGATCCGGTTGATCAGCCGGTAAAAGCTCCGGGCAAAAAATGACCGCACCGGCGGCTCCCCCTCCCGGTTAATCCGTCTGGTGGCCACGCTGTCATACTCCCCGCCGGCCAGATACCCATACATCTCCGGCAGCAGCGACGGCGGATCCTGCATATCCGCATCCATCACCGCCACATAATCCCCGCGGGCATTGCAGAATCCCGCATACATCGCCGACTCCTTCCCGAAATTCCGGGACAGGGACAGATAAATCACCCGCGGATCCCCCGCCGCCATCTCCTTTAAAAGTTCCAGCGTCCGGTCCGTCGATCCATCGTCCACAAAGATAAATTCAAAATCCTGATCCGCCATCTCCCCCGCAACCCGGCAGACCTCTTTATAAAAAACAGGCAGCGCCTCCTCCTCATTGAAGCACGGCACAATCAATGACAGCATATCTCTTTTCACGCCTTTGTCCTCCACCGATCGTATGACTCTTATTGTAACCTTTGGTACAGGAAAAGGCAATCCCTTTATTTTCTGTACCATATCCGCACATTTCATGCTATACTGAGCTTATTACACATGAAAGCATACAAAAAAGGATCACAACACCTATGAAAACCACAAAAAAAGCCCTTCTCGTCACAACCGTAAGCGGATTTGTCCCCCAGTTTGAGATGAATAACGTCCGCATTCTCCAGCGGATGGGATACGAGGTTCACTACGCCTCCAACTACCATACGCCCTCCTACGGAAATGACAACCACCGGCTGGACGGCACCGGCATCGTGCGCCACCAGATCGACTTTGTCCGCAGTCCCTTTAAGCCGGTCAATCTGACCGTATACCGCCAGCTGCGCAGGCTCATGAAGCAGGAGCAGTTTCAGCTGGTCCACTGCCATACGCCCATGGGCGGCGTGATGGCCCGTCTGGCCGCCCGCGCCACACACACAGGCCCTGTCATTTACACGGCCCACGGCTTTCATTTTTTCAAAGGCGCAAAGCCGGTCAACTGGCTGCTCTACTATCCCATGGAACGCTTTTTGTCCAGATATACCGATCAGCAGATCTGCATCAACCAGGAGGACTACCTTCTGGCCAAAAAAAGCTTTCATGCCAGATATGTGGACTACATTCCCGGCGCAGGCATCGACCTGTCAAGGATCCCTCCCAGAAATGAGGACGCCATCCGGCAGAAGCGGGCCGAGCTGGGCCTTCCGGAAGGCAGGCTCATCCTCCTGTCCTCCGGCGAGCTGATCAGGCGGAAAAATCACGAAACCATATTAAAGGCGCTGGCTCACCTGCCGGAGATCGACCGCATTCACTACGTGATCTGCGGCCACGGCCAGCTGGACGATCACCTGCATCAGCTGGCAGAACGCCTGCATATTGAAGATCACGTATCCTTCCTGGGCTACCGCGAGGACATGCTGGACATCCTTCCCGCCGCTGATATCTATGTGTTCCCCTCCTTCCAGGAGGGACTTCCCATGGCCCTTCTGGAGGCCATGGCCTGCGGCCTGCCCGTCATCTGCTCCGATATCCGCGGCAGCCAGGATCTGATGGGCCCGGCCAGCCGGGAAACCCAGGATCTGAAATTCTGCTCCGGCGGTATTATGGTAAAAAAAGCAGATCACGCAGAAGCTTACGCCCAGGCGATTCATCTCCTGCTCCAGAAGTCCGGTTCCCTTTGTGAGCTTGGAGCCGGTAATATGGAGCGAAGCTATAGGTTTTCTTCGATTGCGGTGGGGGGAAGGATGGAGGAGATATATGAGAGGGCGGCGCCAGGCCTCTGACGCAATGTAAAACAGAAGAGAATTTTTCCTCCGAAGAAATTCATTAAACTCACATAAAAACCGGTCAAACAGATAACTGCCCTGGTTTTATTATAGTAAACTGCCCACTTATTTGTTTTTAATTGGGCAGTTTACTATTGATGATTTTCGTAAATGCTCCATAGCAAGCGATCTGTTGTTACTATTCTGCCGTTTCTTTATTTAATATCTCAAAAAATTCCTGAAATGTTTTTTGCAGCCGAGGGTCATCATACATTTTCTTTGCACAATTCAGCAATTCTTCTGCCCGATCATATTGTTCATTTATAACTGCGGCTGTCACTTCAAGTACTGCTATATCGCCACCATAGCTTTTATGATGTCTGTATTGTTGGAAAAGCGCTTGATTTTCATTGTATATTCTCATTGCTTCATCATATCGTGATGTTTGAAAATAGCTGATGCAAAGATTGATTTTATGAACCACATTAACTGCAGCACCCTTTAACCGCTCGTGAGATAATTTTTCCAGCACGGGAATTGCTGTATCAAATTGTTTTGTTTCCATATATCCGGCAGCCTGATTTAATTCTAATATATTTCTTAAGTTTTTCCCTTTCGCAGTTTTTAGTAAATCTTCGATCCTGTCAATGTATTCCTGCGGTTTTCCTTCGCTCAGCAGCTTTGCAATTTTCCTGACTTTGTTAAAATAAAACAAATTATAGCATACATTGATTATCAATACGCCTATTACAACGGCAGGCGCCGCAATCCAATAGCCACGCATAAAAGCTGCATCGTCAATTCTGAAAATAATTTTGAGCAATAACAAAGCTAATCCGAAGCAGATTCCTGTTACAATTATTTTTACCATTCTTTTCACATTAAGCATCTCCATCATATTACATAAGACGTTGTTTTATTATTATACCGCATTTGTCAAGCATTCTATATAGAGTTTTTGTCCTCCTGCTCCCGCTGTGTTCTTTTATTTTATCCGAACTATGTTATCTTTATATCGCTGCATATACATTAATGTCTTCTTTATACTGATTGTGGTATTTTAAAGATGGAACATTTTATTTATCAAAATACTGAGCCAAATGTTTCCGTTTGCTTTGGCGTACTTTCAACGAAATGAGAGGTTATTGAAATATGATAGAATTTAAGAATGTTTCTCAGGGATATAACGGAAAAACTGTTTTGACCGGCATTTCTTTGACGATACAAACCGGTGAATTTGTTGTCTTAATCGGGTCTTCGGGCTGTGGAAAAACAACATTGTTAAAAACCATCAACAAGCTGAATCCATTGGAAAAAGGAGACATCCTGATTAATGGCGTTTCTATTAAAGGCATTCCAAACAATAAGCTTCGACGCAGCATCGGGTATGTGATTCAGGATGGCGGACTTTTTCCCCACATGACAGTAGGGGAGAATATTGGCCTGCTGCTGAAAACTACCGGGATGGAAGCTTCAAAAATACCGGAACGGATTGATGAACTTCTCGAAATGGTAAATTTAGACC
>JAUNGW010000132.1 GCA_030524245.1 Eubacteriales bacterium | reverse complement strand
GACGCGGTGGACACGGAGGTGGTATATAACGGAACAGAGTATGTGTTTATCGATACGGCGGGGCTCCGCAGGAAAAGCAAGATCAAGGAGGATCTGGAACGGTACAGCATTATCCGGACGGTATCCGCGGTGGAGCGGGCAGATGTGGTGATTCTGGTAATCGACGCCACAGAGGGAGTGACGGAGCAGGACGCAAAGATTGCCGGCATTGCCCACGACAGAGGCAAGGGTATTATTGTGGCGGTAAACAAGTGGGACGCCATTGAGAAAAACGACAAGACCATTTACGAGCACACAAGAAGGATCCGGGACACCCTTTCCTTCATGCAGTACGCGGAGATGGTGTTTATTTCCGCGGTGACGGGGCAGCGTATGGGAAAGCTGTTTGAGCTGATCGATATGGTCCGGGCAAACCAGACCATGCGGGTGGCTACCGGCGTTCTCAACGAGATTATGACGGAGGCCGTAGCCATGCAGCAGCCGCCCTCTGACAAGGGAAAGCGGCTGAAGCTTTACTACATGACCCAGGTGGGGGTAAAGCCGCCGACCTTCGTGGTATTTGTCAATGATAAGGAACTGATGCATTTTTCCTATGTGAGATATTTGGAGAATAAGATTCGTGAATCCTTCGGATTCCGCGGAACAGCCTTAAGATTCATCGTGAGAGAGCGTTCCGGAAAGGAGCAGTAGATGGAGCGTGTGATCTGCCTTGCCATTGGTTACGTATTCGGACTTTTTCAGACAGGGTATCTTTACAGCAAATCCAGGCATATGGATATCCGCAACTACGGAAGCGGCAACTCCGGAAGCACCAACGTGCTGCGGGTTATGGGAAAGAAGGCCGGCCTGATCGTGTTCCTCGGAGACGCGGGGAAGATGATCGCGGCCTGCCTGATCACAAGACTGCTGTTTTCCGGCCGGCCGGACATGCTTTATGTATATCTTCTGTATACAGGGCTCGGCGTTATTTTGGGACACAACTATCCGTGCTACATGCAGTTTAAGGGCGGGAAGGGCATTGCAGCTTCGGCAGGGCTTTTAGCCTCTCTGGACTGGCGGGTGATGCTTGTCTGCCTGGCGGTGTTTGTGATCACAGTGGCAGTAACCCGCTACGTGTCTCTCGGCTCGATCCTGGTGATGGTATGTTTTATGGCGGGGATGAGCTTTTTCGCGTACAGAGGAGATTTCGGCATCGGGGCAGAGCATCTGCCGGAGTTTTATGTGCTGGCGCTGATCATCGGATTTATGGGCATCTGGCGCCATCATGCAAATATTAAGCGCCTGCTGAACGGAACAGAAAACAAGCTGGGATCAAAGAAAAAGGAGTAACTGCAGATGGCAAGAATTGGAGTAATCGGTTCGGGAAGTTGGGGGATCGCGCTGGCGGCGCTGCTTCTGGGCAACGGACATGAGGTGACAGTGTGGTCGGCCTTCCAGTCGGAGATCGATTCCTTAAGCAGTACCAGGCGGCTTCGGACTCTGCCGGATCTGACTCTTCCTGAAGCCATGAAATTCACCCCGGATCTGGAACAGGCCATGAAGGACAAGGATATGCTGGTGACGGCAGTGCCGTCCATCTACGTCAGGGAGACGGCGGTGAAGATGCGTCCCTTCTGCCGGGACGGACAGCTGGTGGTCAATGTGGCAAAGGGGATTGAAGACGGAACCTTAAAGACCCTTACGGAGATTCTGAAGGAGGAGCTTCCCATGGCGGAGGCGGCGGTGCTTTCCGGCCCAAGCCATGCGGAGGAGGTAAGCAGGGGACTTCCCACCACCTGTGTGGCCGGAGCCGGAAAAAAAGAAACAGCGGAGTATATTCAGAGCATTTTTATGAATCCGGTATTCCGTGTGTATGCAAGTCCGGATGTGGAGGGAATTGAGATCGGGGGAGCCCTGAAAAATGTCATCGCCCTGGCAGCCGGAATCGCGGACGGCCTGGGTTACGGCGACAACACGAAGGCGGCGCTGATTACCAGAGGAATTTATGAGATTGCCGGTCTTGGCATGGCCATGGGCGGCCGGTTTGAAACCTTCTTCGGCCTTTCCGGTATCGGCGATCTGATCGTTACCTGCGCCAGCATGCACAGCCGGAACCGGAGAGCAGGTATCCTGATCGGCATGGGCTACTCCATGAAGGAAGCCATGGACGAGGTGCAGATGGTGGTGGAGGGCGTTTATTCCGCCAGGGCAGGTCTGGCTCTTTCTGAAAAGTACCAGGTGCCCATGCCGATTATCGCCGAGGTAAACCGGGTGCTGTTTGAGGGCAAGTCGGCAAAGGAGGCTGTGGCGGATCTGATGCTGCGGGATCCCACCGAGGAGAGCAAAAAGAACAGCTGGCCGCAGCAAGCATAAAAACAGCGAAAACATGCGCGTTTTTAAGGGGAATTTCAGCGATTTACCGTGAAAAAGTGCTTGACAATGGTTTTTGATACATCTATAATAAGTGTCAGCTTGAAAGGCGGGGCTTCCTGAAAGGGAAGCCTGTTTCTAAAAAGAGGAGGAAACAATTATGAAGAAAGCAATCAGTTTAGGTTTGGCAGCAGTGATGGCCGCATCCCTGACTGCATGCGGCGGCGGAAGCGCTGAGACTACAGCGGCAGGCTCTGAGGCAGCATCCACCGCAGCAGAGGGCAGCGAGAGCGAGAGCACCGAGGCAGCAGGCGAGAGCGCAGCCGCAGAGGGCGGCACCATCAAGCTTGGCGTGATCGGACCCTTAACCGGACCGGCAGCAGCATACGGCATCGCTGTTCAGAACGGCGCTGATCTGGCTGTAAAGGAGATCAACGCTGCAGGCGGCGCAAACGGTGTGATGTTTGAGGTGAAGGCAGAGGATGATGAGAACGATTCCGAGAAAGCCATCAACGCATACAACACCTTAAAGGACTGGGGTATGCAGATGCTGGTAGGAACCACCACCTCCAAGCCCTGTATCGCAGTTGCAGCTGAGACTGCCAATGACAATATGTTCCAGATCACTCCCTCCGGCTCCGCTGTGGAGTGTGTAGCAAACGACAACGTATTCCGCGTATGCTTCGCTGACCCGGATCAGGGTACTGCTTCCGCCAAGTACATCGGCGAGAACAAGCTGGCTACGAAGGTTGCCATTATTTACGACAGCTCTACCGAGTATTCTTCCGGTATCCGCGAGTCCTTTGTAAAGGAAGCTCCCAACTACGGCATTGAGGTTGTGGCCGACGAGGCGTTTACCGCTGACACCAACACCGATTTCTCCGTACAGCTGGACAAGGCGAAGGAGGCCGGCGCAGAGCTGGTATTCCTGCCGATCTACTATCAGGAGGCTTCCGTAATCTTAAAGCAGGCTGCTGACAAGGATTTCGCTCCGATCTTCTTCGGCTGCGACGGTATGGACGGCATTCTGACGGTTGAGAACTTTGATACATCCCTGGCTGAGGGACTGATGCTTCTGACTCCGTTCTCCGTAACTGAGGAGAGCAGCAAGGCCTTCACCGAGGCTTATGTTGCAGCCTACGGCATTGAGCCGAACCAGTTCGCGGCTGATTCCTATGATGCTGTATACGCGATTGCGGCAGCTGTGGAGAAGGCTGGCATTACCGCTGATATGAGCGTTTCTGATATGTGCGATGCTATGAAGACCGCTATGACTGAGATTTCCATCGACGGTCTGACCGGCGCTGACATGACCTGGAACGCAGCAGGCGAGCCCAACAAGGCTCCGAAGGCTGCCAAGATCGTGAACGGCGAGTACGTAATGGAGTAATTCCAGGACATATCCGAAGGATCCAAATGAGGGTCGTCCATAAGACGGCCCTCATTTATTCATGGAAGCTGTGTCTGTGCCAGCCGGAGGAATGTACGCCACAGATTAACTTCTCCTTGATCTTCCTCCCCTGCTGTGATATAATTCGACATAATATTCGTTTTGCGTATGCAATAGAAAGAGATAAAGAGGTGTATGGTACATGAGTTTTCTGTCGTATTTGATTAATGGAATCAGTCTGGGCAGCATCTATGCGATCATTGCCCTCGGCTATACCATGGTTTACGGTATTGCCAGGATGCTGAACTTTGCCCACGGCGACATCATTATGGTGGGCGGCTTTGTTATTTTTACAATTGTCAGCACCTTAAGCCTTCCGCCTGCTCTGGGCATTCTTGCGGCGGTCGTGGTGTGCACGGTTCTGGGCGTGACCATTGAGCGCGTGGCCTACCGGCCCCTGCGCGGAGCTTCCTCTCTGGCGGTTCTGATTACGGCCATCGGCGTCAGCTATCTGCTCCAGAATGTGGCGCTGCTGATTTTCGGCTCCAATGCCAGGCAGTTTACTTCTGTGGTCAATGTGCCGAGCCTGAAGCTGGCTGGAGGGGCGCTGTCCATTTCCGGCGTTACCATGGTGACCATCGTTACCTGTCTGGTGATTATGGTGTGCCTGACCCAGTTTATCAGCCGTACCAAGGTCGGACAGGCCATGCTGGCTGTGTCGGAGGACCGCGGAGCGGCGACTCTGATGGGAATTGACGTCAACAGAACCATTGCCATTACCTTCGCCATCGGCTCTGCCCTGGCGGCCATTGCGGGAGCGCTTCTGTGCTCCGCCTATCCGTCCCTGACGCCTTACACAGGCTCCATGCCCGGCATTAAGGCCTTCGTGGCGGCTGTATTCGGCGGTATCGGTTCTATTCCCGGCGCCCTGATCGGCGGTATCCTGCTGGGGGTAATTGAGAACCTTTCCAAGGCGTATATTTCCTCCCAGCTTTCGGATGCCATTGTATTTTCCGTGCTGATTGTTGTGCTGCTTGTGCGTCCCACCGGTATTCTGGGAAGAAAAATTACTGAGAAAGTGTAGGTGTGTGTGATGAAAAAGAAAAACAGCGTACTGATTCAGAACAGTATCACATACGCAATCGTGATCGCCTGCTGGGTTTTGGTGCAGATCCTTACCGCCACGGGCAATATGACGAGCCTGATGAAGGGCCTTCTGGTGCCTCTTTGCATTTATGTAATTCTGGCTGTTTCCCTGAACCTGACCGTTGGTATTCTGGGAGAGCTGAGCCTGGGACATGCGGGATTTATGTGCGTGGGCGCTTTTTCCGGCGCTTTTTTCACGAATTATATGGAGGCGGCGATTCCCGGCGTGGGGCTGCGCTTTTTCCTGGCTCTGCTGCTTGGAGCCGCGGTGGCCGGTGTTTTTGGTATTCTGATCGGAATTCCGGTTCTGCGGCTGAAGGGCGATTACCTTGCCATTGTTACTCTGGCGTTCGGCGAGATCATCAAGAACCTGATCAATGCCCTGTATGTGGGACGTGACGGCTCCGGCCTCCATTTTTCCCTGAAGGATACTCTGTCTCTGGGCATGGATGACACCGGCGTCGTGCTGATTAAGGGCGCCCAGGGCATTACCGGTACGCCGAAGGCGGCCACCTTTACGATTGGAGTGCTGCTTGTGCTCCTGACGCTGTTTATTGTGCTGAACCTGATCCATTCCCGGGCAGGACGGGCGATTATGGCAATCCGCGACAACCGGATTGCGGCGGAGTCCATCGGCATCAATATTACAAAATACAAGCTGATGGCATTTTCCATTTCCGCAGCTCTGGCCGGAGTGGCCGGCGTTCTTTACGCCCACAACCTGTCGAGCCTTGCGGCGACGCCGAAGAACTTTGGATACAATATGTCCATTATGATCCTTGTATTCGTGGTTCTTGGCGGCCTTGGCAATATCCGCGGCTCCATGATCGCGGCGGTGGTGCTGACCATGCTGCCGGAGCTTCTGCGCGGCCTGAATGATTACCGCATGTTGATTTACGCGGTGGTGCTGATCGTTATGATGCTCTTTAACTCCAGTCCCAGAGCCATCGAGCTTCGGGAGGTATTTATGGAGAAATTCAGAAAAAAACGGAAGACGACTGCGAAGGAGGCTGCGTAATATGGCGATGCTGGAGGTAAAAAACATAGGCATTTCCTTTGGTGGCCTGAAAGCGGTGGACGATTTCAGCCTTACCATTGAGAAGGGACAGTTATACGGCCTGATCGGACCGAACGGAGCGGGAAAGACCACGGTGTTTAACCTTCTGACCGGCGTGTATAAGCCGGATCAGGGCTCTATTCTTCTGGACGGGAAGAATATTGCGGGCAGAAAGACTATAGAAATCAATCAGGCAGGCATTGCAAGAACATTCCAGAATATCCGTCTGTTTAAGGAGCTTTCTGTTCTGGACAATGTAAAGGCAGGCCTTCACAATCATCACAGATATTCTACCATGGCGGGCATTCTGCGGCTTCCGAAATATTTTCGGGTGGAGAAGGAGATGAACGAGCGGGCCATGGAGCTTTTGAAGGTTTTTGATCTGGATGGGGAGAGCGGCTATAAGGCGTCTAACCTGCCCTACGGCAAGCAGCGGAAGCTGGAGATCGCCAGAGCGCTTGCCACGGATCCGAAGCTTCTTCTGCTGGACGAGCCTGCTGCCGGCATGAACCCCAACGAGACGGCGGAGCTGATGAAGACTATC
>JAUNGW010000131.1 GCA_030524245.1 Eubacteriales bacterium | reverse complement strand
AAACTCCGGGTGGGAGGTAATCGTGGAAACCACTTCGTCCTTGCCCACCGCCGGACGCAGATACCTCGGACGCAGCGGCTGAAACAGGATTTCCTTCAAAGATGGGTATACCGCCCAATATTCCGCCATGCTGTCCACATCGGGTTCCGGAATGCCGCCGTTCAGGTGGGCATTGATGTCCTGTAAATCTTCAGGCTCACTGCTATCAATATAGCGCGGAATATTCAGGTTGTACTCGTTGGTGACTTTGATCTCCTCGTTCGGGACAAACCGGGCATACTTGGGGTCCGATTCATCCATTGTAAGGAAGGTAGTTACGATCTTATGAATGTCCTGTTCCCGCAGGCGGTTTTTGTTGCCGTCCTTCACATAGCCTTTGCTGGCGTCAATCATAAAAATGCCGGTACGATCAGCCGCATACTCTTTATCCAGCACCAGGATACAGGCAGGAATTCCTGTGCCATAGAACAAGTTAGCAGGCAGACCAATAATGCCTTTGATATAACCCCGATCAATGATCTTTTTGCGGATGTCAGCCTCGGCATTGCCACGGAACAGCACACCATGGGGCAGAATAACTGCTGCCTTGCCGGTAGATTTCAAAGATTTCAGGACATGCAGCAGCCAAGCGTAGTCGCCGTTTTTCTCCGGCGGCACGCCCAACACAGTCTCGCTGTATCTCCCATAAGAATCAGGGATCGTAATGCCATCCATCCAGGATTTATCCGAGAAAGGCGGATTGACTACGATGTAGTTGAAGGTTTTCAGCAGTTCCGGGTTGTTCTCATCTTTATACTGAGGTGCAGACAAGGTGCTTTTATTGCCGACAATGACGCCAGCTCCCTTATTGTGCAGGACCAGGTTCATGCGGGCAAGACCGGCGGTGGAGTTGTCCTTTTCCTGGCCATAGATGGAGATTTCGCAGGGGGCCTCATCCGCCGCACGAATCAGCAGCGAACCGGAACCGCAGGCAGGATCATAGACTGTCATGCTGGGATCGGTGGCTTTATCAATACCAATCACCTTTGCCATAATCCGAGAGACTTCGCCCGGCGTATAGAACTGACCCTTGCTCTTGCCGGAATCCTGGGCAAATTTCCGCATCAAAAATTCGTAGGCGTCGCCCAAAATGTCATCGCCGCCAGCGCGGTTATTGGTGAAGTCCAACTCCGGCTTCTGAAAAATCTCTGCAAGGCCAGAAAGCTTATCCACCGCTTCCTTGTCGGTGCCCAGTTCCTCGCTGTTGAAGTCGGCAATGTCGATAATGCCTTTCAAGTCGTTGGCTTCTGCCAGCTTGCCAATGATGATATTGATGCCTTCACCAATGTTTTTCTTATATTTCAAGGCAATAACATCGTCAAAGCTACCGCCTTCTGGCACTTCAATGTCCCAGTTATCACTGCTCTTGAAGCGGTCGGACACATACTTCACAAACAGCAGTGTCAGAATATAATCCTTATAACGGGCCGGTTCCACACCGCCCCGCAGTTTATCACACGCAGCCCATATCTGGCTGTAAATTTCGCTCTTTTTGATTGCCATCGGTACCTCTCCGTTCTCTTTTTAATTTCCTGTCAGATTCCCATTTACTCCTCTGGCGGGACGGGGATGTACACCATTTTCAGGGGAATCATTTTGCGGTATTTGACACTGAGCTGATCGTAATATTTCAAGACCAGATCCACAAGTTCTGTACCGTTAATGCCGCGAATAATAGGGGTGTTATCCAGGTATTTCTGCGCATTTTTGGTGTAGTTGGACAGTGTCACAAACAGGCCATAATCTCCTTCGCGCATAGCGCCTTTTAAGGACTGGATGGTAGTCTCTTTGATGTCTCCATTCTGGCTTTTGACCTGGACAACAATGCGGGGCGGCAGCTCGTCTTTATAAGCGGTAATGTCGATGCCACTATCCCCACCATGCGGAGACAGAATCGTGCGGTAGCCCATGGCCTGCAAAAGATTTGCGACAAACGGCTCCAGATCATAACCTTTCAGATTCTTGCTCAGCTCTTTCAAGATAAAGTCGCGGGTAGCCTCGATGATTTCATCCGCTGTTTGTGCCACTGTCTCATCGGTATCCGGCTCCAGAATATTGCCTTTGAAATCTTTATCCAGAGCCTTAAAATACTCATCTGCATAGTTTTTCATCTGGAAAAAGCTCAGCGCCGAGCCAACTTCATGCAGAGCGCCCTGGGAAAAGGCTGTACGCGGCAGATGTTTGAGCCACTTTACTTTCCGGCGATTAGGATACAGTGCTGCGGTAGCCTCATAGAAATAGGCACTCTCCACGACCCCAATATTGATCTTACGGTCAATTTTGGACGGGAACACCACATAGTCTCCTTCCTGTACCTCGTGGACAAATCGGTACAGCATTCCAGCACTTGTGGCAATCGAACCTTTTTTAGCGTCCGGATAGGCCGCGATATATTTTTCTTTGTAGGCATCACGGGATGTACTTATAGCCGACAAGTCGCCCATCTCTTCCCAGCCGATTGCAATTAGATTCTGATTCAAAAAAAGAGGATCGTCCATCGTATGGATTCCCCAAACCGTTTTGTTTGCTGCCGCCATCACAGCCACACTCCTATCTAATCTTTCACAGCTTTCCAGTCTGCTAAGGTCTTGTATCCAGAAAGTCGCCTTCCAACATCCAGCCACTTCATCAAATTTCTTGCTTATTTTTTCTCCGGAACAAACTCCAGAATATCGTCCACACCGCACTCCATCACGCGGCATATCTTCTCAATGCTTTCAATGGAAACATACTCGTTGCGCTTTAAGCGGGTGATGATATTGGCACTGAAACCGGCCTTCTCTTTTAGCTGTGCGTTGCTTATCTTTTTATCGATCATCAGATGGAATAAGCGGCCATAACAAATCGCCATTTTCGTCCCTCCAAAGCAAGAAATGTTTAGATTTATTTTATCACATTTTCGTGAAAAACTCAACTTCGAGTTGTTTCGGGAAGAAAGAAAAAATCCGCCGGCTGCGTATCTGTTGGATACTGCTTCTGGCGAATTCCCTTTGTCAATCTAATTGAGTTTTCTTTGCCACAACCTTGAGATACAGATCTGGATCACCATTCAGAATCAAGTTGACATACGCCACTGGATCATTATAAATCAGGTAATCCAGCTCTGACCGCTGGTACATACTGTTTGCTAGTTCGTTCTCCGCGGCCGTGCAGTCGATGGAGAGCAGCGTCCCGTCATCCAGACACAGCTCCACACAGGCGGTGTCCAGGTTAAACTCACGGGATACAATTTTTCTCATAGTCGTTACCTCCCAATACTTGAATTTTGGTTGATTTTCCGCAGCGGCACAAGGGCCGTTTCGGCTGTTTTAGATACAGGCAAGCAATGCGTGTGGATAGCCACACACAAATCCGGCAAGCAATGCGTGTGTTAATACACGCTCACATTTCCTACCGTCTGCTTGTTGAGGGCAATGCCCCCAAGCCCTCTTTTGAACACAGAATTTCATTCAGTGGCTGCGCGTTCTGCGAACGCTTTGAAAGGGTACGCCAAAGCGCCGTACCCTTTGCAGATGAGTGGGCAAAATGCCTCCCCATCGAACGCTTTTTGTCCCTGTACCCAGCACTCTGTTTCAGGATATAGGGTGTCGTGAATCACGACACCCTATGGTATTTTTAGGGGGTTCTAAAGTGGGGTTCCCTCCCGGAAGATGGGGTGGTAAAATGCCACATCAGGTTTTCCGTTCCGCGACGGTTGCGACGATAGCGACGGTGTTTTTGACGGTATCATTTTCACCGTCGCGACCGTCGCTATCGTCGCGCCCCTTATTCTTCTATCACTTCACAGGCCGTCGATTCTACCAGCATATAGGTCAACTTCACCCGCCGTCCGGAGTGTTTGGCCTTGTTTTCATAGCCCACATGGTACTCATCCAGCAATCTGCCGGACTTGACATTCAGGTACTTGGTGAGAGCGTTGGAGGCCATTCCCGTTTGGATGGCTTCGGCCAGTTCGGACGGAGAACCGATCCATTCCCGGCGCTCGGCAGAAACCAGCTTTGCCACCGCTTCCAGCACCGGGTCCGGCGGCTCTTGATACAGTTCGTTTTCCATGCGTTCCAGGTTCCAGATCTGGGTTTGAGGGTCCTTCTTCAAGTAGAGGATCTGGTCCGGCTGATCTCGTCCCACCACCTTGATGGTGGCGTCCAGTTCCGTGCGTTTTTTCTTCTGCATCAGCAGGGAGCCGTCCGCACAGCCCAGCAGCCCGGTGGTGCCGGAAATCGTCTCGAAGGAATCGTCCGCCCGCTGTTTTCGGGTGTGGTGGACGGTCAGCGCACAGATACAATACTGGTCTGCAAACTGCTTGATCCTGCCGATGATCTCGTAATCTCTGGCGTAGCTGTATGCCTCGCCGCCAACCTCCCGAATCTTCTGCATGGTGTCGATGATAATGAGTTTGGTGTCCGGGTGCTCCCGCATGAAGTTTTCCAGCTGTTCGTCCAGGCCGTTCCCGATTTTTCCGGCAGCGGTGGCGAAATGGAGATTGGGAGTATCGTTCACGCCATACATCATAAACATCCGGCTCTGGATGCGCTGAAAATCATCTTCCAGCGCAAGGTAGAGTACCGTCCCCTGATGGACTTTATAGCCCCACAAATCCTGCCCGGTGCTGACATGGTAGGCGATCTGAGCCGCCAGGAAGGACTTGCCGATTTTGGGTGCTCCGGCAAGGATATATGCCCCTGCATAGAGCAGTCCTTCCGCCACCGGCGGTCTGCTCTTGTAGGTATTCTGGAACAGCTCCGTCATGGTGAGCGTATGCAGGTATCGGGGGGCTGCCATACGCTGCATCCTGCGGTACATTTCCTCCAGACGTTCCGGGGAATTTACAATTTCATCGTTGATTTCTTTCCCAGAAGTGGGTATACTATTTTCGTAAGTTTTTGAGATTGACTGCCCATCATCTGCGCCAACAGATGAGTTCTGGGCGGTCATTTTCTTTTTCTCATCGGTCATAGGCAAAGTCCTCCTGCATCCCGTTCATAATGGTAGCGATCATCTGGATGGTGTCCAGCAGCTCGTCGTTTGCGCCCTGCCCAGCCTCGATCCGGCGCAGCTCGTCCAGCACAGCCGCCAGATGGTCCCGCAGGGCCTTGTAGACTCTGGGATTGCCTTGGACCACCACATCCCGTTCCAGCAGACGCCGGATAATGTAGTCCTGCTTGGTCAGTCCGGTGAGCTTCACCAGGGTTTCCAGTTGGAGATCTTCCTCCGCCGACACCCGGAAAACCACCGTCTTGTTCCTCCAGCGGTTGTGGTTGTCATAGTTCTTCTTGGACATTTTCTTACGCTCCTTTCTCGTTTTTCAGCGAATCTAGCTTGTCGGCCATTTCCACCTGCCGGGTGGGGAACAGATGGGCGTAACGGTAGGTGATGTCGATGCTCTCATGTCCCACACGCTCCGCGATAGCTAGGGCGGTAAAGCCCATGTCAATCAACAAACTGATGTGGCTATGTCTCAAATCGTGTATGCGAATCCTTTTCACCCCTGCTTGCTTGCAGCCGCGATCCATTTCCCGATAGAGATAGCTTTTGCTGATGGGGAACATCCGACTGTCCGGCTCCACGCCGTAAAGCTGCTTGAGGTAATCCTGCAACTCGTCACAGAGAAACTGAGGGATCTGGATCACCCGGTTGCTCTTGGGCGTTTTGGGGGTGGTGATGATATCCTGCTTGTTGAGCCGCTGGTAAGACTTGTTAATGGTGAGAGTGCGCTTCTCAAAGTCGAAGTCTGCTGGGGTCAGAGCCAGCAGCTCTCCCTCCCGGATGCCGCACCAGTACAGAACTTCAAAAGCGTAGAAGGACAGCGGCTTGTCCATCATGGCCTCAGAAAATTTGGTGTACTCCTCCCGGGTCCAGAACAGCATCCCTTTCGTTCCTCCGCTCCCATGTTGCCCGCCTGCCGGGCCGGGTTGAGGTTCAGGCCGTAAAATCGGGCAGCATGGTTGAAAATAGCGCTGAGCTGATTGTGAACGGTTTTAAGGTGGGTTTTAGACAGAGGCTTGCCGTGCCAGTCTGTCATCTCCCGGATCTCGTTCTGCCAGCGCATGATGTCCTTGGCTGTGATCTCCGACAGCTTCCGCTTGGCAAAATAGGGCAGGATCTTCTTTTTGATGATGCTCTCTTTGGTAAGCCAGATATTGAGCTGCAGCTTTGGCTTGATGTCCTTTTCGTAGAGGGCGACGAAGCTCTCAAAGGTCATGTTCACATCGGCCTGCTTTTCCATCAGGAACTCCCGCTCCCATTCCAGCGCCTCCCGTTTGGTGGCAAAGCCCCGCTTGAGCTTCTGCTGGCGCTCACCCTTCCAGTCGGTGTAGCGGAACTGCACATACCAGATGCCGTTGTCCTTGTTCTTGAATGCTGCCATAATTATTCCCCCTTTCTCGCCGTCTCGGTTCTTGTACCATAAAACTTCTCGTGGAAGAACTAGCGGTCGATCCGGCCGGAAATCGTGATACAGCCGGTTTTCGCCATTTCCTCGTTCATTTGCTGGATGAGCTTGTAGGCGTAGGGGACGGATACCCCCAGCTCTTCGGCCACTTCGTCCACACGCATAAAAATCTGATTTGCCATGGTAAATCC